>JAAYBO010000040.1 GCA_012730095.1 Clostridiaceae bacterium | reverse complement strand
GGGATAAGCCCTTTTGAATACAGGGAAAACATTACCTGATTCATGATAATACAAATATATTAATTTTCGAAAATGGGAGAATAACATGACAGATAACAATACCGTTTTTGAGCAACAGCCTTTAAGAATTTGGTTTAAACAGCCTGCAACGCACTGGAATGAAGCCCTTCCGATAGGCAACGGCCGAATGGGAGCTATGATTTATGGAAAACCTGACAACGAAGTTATTGATCTTACTGAAATAACATGTTTTTCGGGTGAAAAAGGCCATACCCGCTGCAAAAAGGACGCGTACAGGTACTTTTATAAAGCCCGGGTTGACTTAATTAAAAACGATTACGAAAGCGCCTGCGAAAACCTTAAGCATTTTGTCGGGACGCGGACGAATTATGGTACTCAGCTTCCCATGGGACGCCTCATAATAAAAACCAACAAAACTCCAGTCAGTATATCGGATTATCAAAGGAGCCTTTGCCTTCGTTCCGCCGTATCGACCGTATCATATAATGTAAACAAAATAAATTATGTGCGTACGGCTTTTATTTCAAACCCGCATCAAATAATGATAATAAAACTGACTTGCGAAAAACCGGACCTTGATTTAATAATCTCTATTGACGGCGGGTACAACCTTTACAAAGTCAAAATGGATGAAAACGGAGATCTGCTCCTTTCAGGCAACGCGTTTGAAAACACCCACAGTGACGGAAAAACCGGTGTATCTTTTCATGCGCGTTTGCGTGTAACTTCTTCCGGAGGCAGCGCTAAATACGGCGAAAAAGAAATAACTGTCAGAAATACCGGAAAGGTTTTGATATATCTCGCGTTTGAAACTGACTTCAACGGCAACGACGCTGTCGCGGGATGCAGAGAAAAAATTGAAAACTGTGTCAAATATTCCTTTAATGAATTGCTTAACGCTCACGTAAGCGATTACAATGCGCTTTTCGGACGCGTGTCGCTGTATCTTGGCAGTGAAGACAACTATCCAACCGATACTCTTATTAAAAAGGTTAAAGACGGATATCAAAGCCCATATCTTTCGGCACTTATGTTCCAATACGGCAGATATCTGCTTATTTCAAGCTCCCGGGCCAATTCCCCTCTGCCCGCTCCGCTCCAGGGTGTCTGGAACGATTCGGTGGCGTGCCGCATCGGCTGGACCTGCGACATGCACCTTGATATCAATACCCAAATGAACTATTGGCCTGCCGAGGTTACAAATCTTTCGGAATGCCATTTGCCTCTTTTCGACTGGATCGAAAATCTGCTGGTCCCGTCAGGGCGTGAAACAGCGAAAATGTTCTACGGACTAAACGGGTGGGTGGCGGAACTTGTTTCGAATGCCTGGGGATTTACCGATCCGTACTGGCATATTAATTTAAGCCCATGCCCGACCTGCGGTGCATGGCTGGCAACGCATATGTGGGAACACTACCTGTTTACAAATTCTATCGATTTTCTTAAAGATCGGGCTTTTCCGGTTATTCATGAAGCTGTTTTGTTCTTTATTGATTATGTATTTATCGATCCGGCTACGGGATACCTGACATCAGGGCCATCGGTGTCACCGGAAAACCATTTCTGTGTCGCTGGGAAACAATACAGCGCATCACTCGGACCGTATTATGAGATTGCCGTTATCCGCGAATTGTTCGGCATATATTTAAAAGCCGCCGAATTAACAGGCTATTTTGGACCTTTATATGACCGCGTCAGAGACTGCCTGGATGACCTTCCCCCTTTCCAAACCGGCAAGGACGGCGAACTGAAGGAATGGGCACATGATTATTGCGCTGCGGACAGCCAGCACAGGCATACGAGCCATCTGTTGTCTTTATATCCTTTTTGTCAGATAACTCCTGACGAAACACCCGAACTTGCCGAAGCGGCCCGGAAAACGATACAAAAAAAGCTGACACCTCCGGAAAATTGGGAGGATACAGGGTGGGCACGCTGTATGCTTATGCTCTATTCGGCAAGATTGAAGGACGCAAATGACACTATTGAGCATATAATCACACTTCAGAAAAACCTCACGAACCCAAACTTAATGGTTAAGCACCCGCCAACCCGCGGCGCCCCGTCTTTTGCCGACGTATATGAACTTGACGGAAATACAGGATTCACTGCGTGTATCGCTGAAATGCTCATTCAAAGCCATAGACATGAAATTGAACTTCTTCCTGTTCTCCCGAATGAATGGGATTTCGGACATGTAAAAGGATTATGCGCACGGGGAGCTTTTACAGTGGACATTGAATGGAAAAACGGCTCTCTTTTTAAAGCCGCGGTCCATTCAAAATTTGATTCACAATGCAGGGTCCGTTATAAGGATATTGTTCGTGAAATTGATTGTAAAGCAGGACATACCTACTTTTTTGACAATAAACTAAATGCTGCTGACGCGTCTGTTTAGCAAAAACCGGATATGATTTAGCCTAACTATACAATTAAAAAATAAATATATGATTTAAAAGGAGTGTTTAATTATGAAAATCAACGATTTCAGTCGCAGTAACGGAGTGCTCCGTCTTAATCTTGATAGCGGAATAATTGAAATTAAGCCTGTAACGGATAACATACTAAGAATCAGGCATACCGCGCAAGACAGCTTCAGTACATGCGAAAGTCTTATGTGCGTGCCTTTGCCGGAATTCACCGTACAGTTTGATCTGCACGAAACAAAGCAGCAGCTTATATTAAAAACAAAAAAAATTGAGCTTAGAATCAGTAAACAAAATTCTGCCTTTACTTACTGTGACGCCGACGGGAATATAATAGCAAAGGAACCGGAAAAAGGCGGAAAAACGCTTATTCCCGTCGATCTTGTAAAAACTGTGTTTGATGAGAACACCACCGTCGAAACCGATTCCAGCGCGGATGGAATGCGTTCACATGCAAAGAACTATCGTGAAGTGGTTGACCGGAAATCATACCACACAAAGCTTGAATTTGAGTGGGATGACGACGAAGCACTTTACGGGCTTGGTTCCCACGAGGAAGGCATAATGAACCTCCGAGGCCATCATCAGTATCTGTATCAGCAGAATTTTAAAGCCGTTGTTCCGTTTCTAATCTCCACAAACGGTTATGGAATACTTTTCGACAGTTATTCATTAATGACATTTCATGATGACGTTTACGGCTCATATATATGGTCCGAATATAATGATGAACTTGATTTCTATTTCATATACGGCCCGGAATTTGACGAAATTATCGGCGGATACAGGACACTTACCGGAAAAGCGCCAATGTTTCCGCTTTGGGCTTTTGGGTATATTCAGTCAAAAGAGCGTTACAAAACTCAGCAGGAGCTTATTGATATTGTATCCGAATACAGGAAGCGCGGAATTCCTCTTGACGGAATCGTTTTGGACTGGATGTCCTGGACAGGTGACCTGTGGGGACAAAAATCATTGGATCCGGAACGGTTTCCAAATCCGAAGGAAATGATGGATATCCTTCATTCGATGAATGCCCGTCTGATGGTTTCAATATGGCCGATTATGCGAAAAGGAGGAAGCAATCACTCCGAGATGTCTGAAAAAGGATATCTGCTTGGCAACCAGGCAACATATGACGCGTTTAATGAAAAAGCGCGGCAGCTTTACTGGAAGCAGGCAAATGAAGGTATTTTCTCCCACGGCACCGACGCTTGGTGGTGTGATTGCACCGAGCCGTTCGAATCCGACTGGAACGGTGAATACCGGCTTGAACCTGAACGCCGTCTTATGGTCAATACAGAGCAGTCAAAAAAGTATCTTGATCCGCAGTTTATCAACGCATATTCATTACAGCACTCAAAGGGAATTTACGAAGGCCAGCGTAAAACGACAAGCGAAAAGCGTGTTGTGAACCTTACCCGTTCGGCATATGCCGGCCAGCAGAGATACGGAACGATAACCTGGTCTGGAGACATTGCCGCAAAATGGGAAACATTGAGAAAACAAATTCCCGCGGGACTGAACTTCTGTGCTTCGGGGCTGCCTTATTGGACCCTTGACATAGGCGCTTTCTTTGTTAAAAAAGGCGAACAGTGGTTCTGGGACGGCGATTATGATAACGGCTGTGATGACCTCGGCTACAGGGAGCTTTATGTACGCTGGTTCCAATACGGCGCGTTTCTTCCAATGTTTCGTTCCCACGGCACCGATACGCCGAGGGAGGTATGGAGATTTGGCGAACCCGGGTCAATATTTTATGATACTCTTGTTAAATTCGATCGGCTCCGCTACAGGCTGCTGCCTTTTATTTACTCTCTTGCGGCATCGGTCACGCTGAACGACTATACTATCATGCGGGCTCTTCCGTTTGATTTCAGAAACGACAGAAACACTTACAATATTAATGATCAATATATGTTCGGCCCATCGATAATGGTATGCCCCGTTACAGAACCGATGTATTATTCGAAAGATTCCATTCCTTTGAAAGGGGTTGCGAAAAAGCGCAGTGTTTATTTGCCTGACGGATGCGACTGGTATGATTTCTGGACCGGTGAACGCTATAAAGGCGGGCAGACAATACAAACCGCTGCTCCACTGGATATAATGCCATTGTTTATCAGAAGCGGATCAATAATTCCTCTCGGACCTTCCGTGCAGTACAGCTCAGAAAAGCCCGGTGCCGCCATTGAACTGCGTGTTTATGGAGAAGCCCGGGGAGATTTCATTTTATATGAAGATGAAGGTGACGGCTATGGCTATGAAGAAAATAAATATGCCACATCGGTTATTAGCTGGGACGGAAAGAAGAACCGGATTTGCATAGGGAGCCGTTCAGGATCATTTAAAGGAATGCCCGAATCAAGGGAATTTAGAATTGTTAAAGTGGCAGAAAATCATGGTACCGGTATTGAAGAAACAGCCGATTTTGATGCTGTCGTCCGCTGCAACGGAGAAGCTGTGACGGTGACGCTGTAAACCCTGCATTATTTATTATTCTTCGAGGCCTATATTCGTTTCTATTGCTCCGTAAGGCGTTTCGATATCTATTGTTATCGTTTGAACCGGACTTATTATGAAGAACATCTCATTTCCGGATACAATTGTGGGCGGTGCGGAAGTAATTAGTATCCCACCGTCCAGAAATATCCGGGCGGCCTCATTAATTATCAATTCGGCGAACACACCTACTGCTTTTAATATTTTGCTTCGCTGCGAATCTGAAGGATTAACCAAACCCATTGACACAAAAAGATGCCGGCATGTTTCGGAAGATAACGAATATGCAATATTGCCTCTGATTCCCCCGCCTATCCCGACAACAGATGTAACATCAAGGTCAACGTTCATAACGTCTTTCTTCAATAGTTTCCCTCTTTTTAGGTTATCTATTCCGTGATCATTTAGAACCTTCACTAAAGCATCTACAAAGGGCGTCAAATGTTTGACATTCATTTTTCCGTACCTCTTTCAAAAGCTATATATACCTTAAGTTTGCCATACAGCGTATTGCATCCTACGGATGCCGATCTGATCCTGGGCAGCACAATTACCGCGTCTTTTCCCGTAAAGATATACGGAGGTGAAAGCCAAAGTCCGAGAGAATATCTGTTATTCAGTATCGAAACGGCATTGCCCGCAATCACATTGTTCATTTCGGATATCGTCGCCAGAACCATTTCATCTCTTTCATTATTGTAATACGATCCAAGTACATTCTGTGCCAGCGTAAGAGCAACACTTGGCTGCATGTCCAGTAAAAAACGGCCTTTTATCTTTCCTGTATAGTTTATTATTGACGAAACCCCATAAGAGGTTATCTCATCAGTTTCTGAGCTGAAAGCCCCCTCAATATACACTTTTATATTCGCCATCATCGCGAAAGTGTCGCACACACTATTTAAAAATGGTTTGTAAAGCTGTAAACCCTGGCTCAAAAGTATTCCCCCTAAATATTTATTCAACCATCGATAACGCGCTTATTATTTTATAATCATTAAAAGGTTTTCTTATAAAAGTTTTTACTCCTAATTCCTGTGCTTTTGCAACGATTTCGTCATCCCCCACCGCACTGAGCATAATAATTCTTGAACCGCCGCCGGCCTTTCCTAAAAAATCCTTAATATCTTTAACGGCCTCAAGGCCATCCATTACAGGCATATTTATATCCATAAAAACGACATCGGGCGCCAGTTTTTTAAACAGTTCCACTCCTTCTTTCCCATTCCTGGCATCTCCGCAAACTTCATAATTGCATTTTTCCAAAGCTCTTCTTAAAAGATTATGTATAAGTGGTGAATCATCGACAATAAGCGCTGTTTTTTTCATTTTATCATCTCCTCAAATATTTCGTTAAAAGAAATCTCATGCTGCCGCTGAGAAACATTTATATCTTGAACTGTTTTACAAAACTCTCAAGTACCTGTGACGAATCCGACAATTCTCTGGCTGAGTTATTCATTTTTATAGCTTCATTCGCCATTTCGTTTGATGCACGACCTATATCTTCCATGTTATGAGATATCTTGTCCGTCTGTTCGTGTGTTTCTTCAGTAACTCTGATCAATTCCCGTATTCTTCCCGAAGCGCTCTCAGTGTTACGCGCAACTTCGTTCGACGCATTTGATATCTCGGAAGCCGAGCGCGCAACTTCCTTAACGCCGTTAGAGGCATCGGACATTGCGTCGGTTACATTCTGCATACTTACCGAAACAGCTCCGAGATCCTTCGTTATCTGCTCCACTCTTTCGGCCGCTTTAACGGTTGACTTTGATATTTCGCCGATTGTTGCCGACTGCTCGGTAACAGAAGCTGCTATTGTACCTGTAATTGAAGTGATTTCGGTAATTACACTATTGATTATCTCTACTGCGCCTACCGCTTCACTCGTATTAACCTGCATTTCTTCAATTTGCAGACTGATTTCTTCGGTTGCCTCAGCCGTTTGCTTCGCAAGTTCCTTAACCTCATTTGCAACAACAGCAAACCCTTTCCCTGCTTCCCCGGCTCCGGCGGCTTCTATCGCGGCATTCAGCGCAAGCATGTTCGTTTGATCCGCTATATCATTAATAACCCCGACTATTTTTCCTATCTGCATCGAAGAACGGTTAAGTTTTTCTATGATCGCATTTGTATTCTTCGCCTTTTCACCCGCATCCGAAGTAATAAGTATCGATCTTTCACAATTTTTGCTCACGTCGTTAAGTGACTGGTTAATCTCTTTAACCGAAGCCGCAACACTGTTAACGGCTCCCGATACATCCTTGGCGAAATTCGAAATTTGAGAAATCCGTTCGTTGACTTGTACAGCAATACCGGTAACCTGGCTTGTACTTGCAGACATTTGACCTGATACAGACGCCAGGCTGCGTATTGACGCTGTCATTTCTTCAACCGCTAATGCAACCATATTGACATTATCACCGGTCTCTGTCAGTTTTTTTACTACCATATCCATATTCTCTGTAATTTTTGACACAGTGTCTCCCACGACATTTATCTGCGCGTATGTTTCTTCGCTCATTGCCGCCGAATTGTCGGATATGCTTAACAGCATTTCGGAGGAGTTGTTTAACGCAAGCGCGGCTTCATATATTTCTTTTATAGCATACTGAATCGTTTCTATAAAACAATTAAGATGTGTCTCAAGCTCCGCAAATTCACCCTTTTCGTCAATGTCCAGCCGTCTCGTATAGTCGTTATCGCTCATAATCTGCTTTATCAGGACGATAATACGGGAGGCCGGGCTTACATACCTTAAAAAGTTTTTGGAACTTGCAAGAACAGAAAGAGCTGCCGCAATAAACACATTGGCCGCTATTAGAAGAATAATGTTTCCCGTACCAATCCTCATAATATACGCTATAACAAACGAATACAGCGCGGTAAGCGGTACAACTATAATTATTGTTTGCCTCAGGTACGACCACAGTGTTAAAGAGTCTTGCTTATTATTTTTTTCTGAATTCATATAAACCCCACCTTTTCATAATTGTTTTTTACCGCAAATATATCGCATCCAAACTTGAGAGTTTATGCAAACAGTTTGTCCGTGTTTACCATTATCAATAATTGTTCGGCAAGCTTAACTATACTTTTTATATATTCTCCGTCCACACCGACGACATTTGCAGGGGGCGGTTCAAATTCCTCCTGTTCTATTTCCAGCACATCACCAAATCCGTCTATTATAAATCCTGCCTGATTCGGATCATTAGGAAGCGCTTTTAATATTACGCATGATACTTTTTCTTCCGGTTCTTTTTTCTGGAATCCCATTATTCCGGCAATGTCAAACAGCGTTACTACCTGCCCTCTCATATTATATAACCCGACAATGTCTGATTTTGCTCCCGGAACTGAAGTATAATCAACTTTTCTGTTTATTTCTTTTACGATTGTTACATCAATTCCAAAAAGAATATCCCTTAAGTAAAAAGTCAGCACCTTTTTCACTGATTCACCCGCTCCCTTTTTTTCAGCGCAAGCTCAACTTTTTCCAGAAGGCTGTTTTTATCAAGCTTTACTTCATAAAAATCAAACCCCGCGTCTAAACCCGCCTTAATCTGATCCTCTCTGGTTAACGAGGTAAGCGCTATAACCGGCATACTGCCGTATCTTTTATCAAGCCTTATTCTTTTTACAAGTTCAATGCCGTCCATGACCGGCATGCTGATGTCGCTTATTACAATATCAAATTCTTCGTTATTAAGTATATTTACCGCTTCTTTGCCGTTACAGGCGGTGGTTACCTTGTATCCGGCAGAGGTCAGATAATCATTTTCAATTTTAAGAAAAAAGGGAGTGTCTTCTACCAACAGGACCCTGTTTTTCCCCTTAACGGCCTTACTTGCTTTAACGGCATATTTTAATGGATCTACAAGTTCAAAAAGCTCATAAATATTTAAAATAAGAATTATTTTTTTGTCATAAATAAAAGAGCCAAACAAGCCTTTACCGGTAATTGTTTCCTGGTCAAGACTAACACTTGTATGGATCGTATCCTCTATTTTGTGCGCAATTATCCCCATTGGATTTTTTATAAGCTTTGGAATAATAACATAGTATTTATTTGGTTTATTATCGACAGAATTGATTGGCAGAAAATTTTCAGGCCTTATAACCCGCATTGACGAGTTCCTGAAGTGGATGTATTCTTTGTCTCCGACTCTTTCAATATCCTCGGCTTTTATTTCTTCAACCCTCGAAACAAGGGAAAGGTCAATACCAAGGTATTCTTCCCCAGAGACACGGAATATTAGAAGATTCTGCTGCTCTCTCATACTTTCGTATAAATGCTCGATATTGTTTTCATTTTTATCCTCCGTTTCCTCTGTAAACCGCAGTCCGGCTTTTTGTTCAATTCCTTCTGGGTCAAGTATCATTGCGATTTTTCCGTCACCCATAATCGTTACGCCGGAATAACATTTGCATTCGCTCACATATTTCGGCAAAGCCTTAACAAGGATTTCCTCGCTTCCATGGATAACATCAACTGCAATGCCGAAACGCCTTGAGCCTATCTTCAATACGATTATACGTATAATATTCGAATAGCCGGTACGCCTGCTAATATTGTCATCATCGTACTTTCTTCTTTGATCATATAATGTTTTTCTGCGTTCTTCCTTTCTTTCGCCGGAAGCAGGATCAATATACGTGCGTTTAAGACCAAGAACCGATGCAAGATGAACTATCGGAAGAAGCCTTCCACGCAGCCTTAATACTTCCGAATTATGAATATATTCAATTCTTCTATAAACATCGCCGGGCTTTATCCGTACAATTTCCTGCAGATTTGCCTGCGGCAGCGCAAATTTTTGGTTTTCAACCTCAACTATAAGCGAAGGTATGATCGCGAGGGTTAACGGAAGAAGCAGCCGAATTGTTGTACCATTTCCAGGGTTCGTAAATAATTCTATTGAACCGCCAAGCTTCTCAATATTCGTTTTTACAACATCAAGCCCGACACCTCTGCCCGACATATCGGTTATATCAGTTTTTGTGGAGAACCCGGGTTTGAACAGAAATTGCAGTATTTCGCGCTCGCTGTAATTGTTTACGTCATCATTCGTAACAAGGCCTTTATCTACGGCTTTTTGCTTTACTTTCTCAATATCTATACCGCGGCCGTCATCAATTATATCAATGTTTACATATCCACCCTCATGATATGCTTTAATATTTATCTGCCCGGCGGGGGGTTTTCCCGCAGACAGCCGCTCGGATGATGACTCCAGGCCGTGATCCGCCGAATTGCGAACAAGATGAGTTAAAGGATCGGCAAGCGATTCAATTATCGTCTTATCCATCTCAACGTCCGCCCCTTCAATGCAAAGCTCAATTTCCTTGTCAAGTTTTTTCGACAGATCCCGGATTATACGCGGGAATTTGTTAAATACATTCGCGACAGGCTGCATACGCGTTTGCATTATCGTTTCCTGAAGCTGTGTCGTTATAAGATCAATGCTTTGCAAAATAGGATCTATACCGGTTATGTTTCTACGATACGGCTCAAGATTCCTTAACAGTTGGTTTCTGCTGAGTACCATTTCGCTCGCAAGGTTTAAAAGGCTGTTTAATAATGATACTCCGACTCTTACGCTGTCTTCAACAGCAATCGATGAACTCTTTTTTAGAATAGGAGCCTCAGCCTCTGCTTCATTATCGCATTCCATCTCAGAAGAATCGTCAGTTGTTAAGCCGGGCGGTTCCGTATCCTTTCCTGTCATTGCCTTTATAGTGTTTAATATATGTGAAGTGTCGTATTCTTCGCTGTTCATAACATCGGCTATCAGTTCCTTAAGGCAGTCAATTGCGGCAAGAAGGTTGTCCACATCATTATCGGTTAATTTGCGATTCCCGTTCCTGCATTCATCAAAAACACTTTCCATGCAATGTGAAACGTTAACAATGTTATTTAAGTTGAAAAAACCGGCTGTTCCCTTTATACTGTGTACAGAACGAAACAGATCGTTTATTGCTTCAATATCTGGGTTTTCCGTATCGACATTCAGAAGTCCCGCTTCAAGATTATTGATATGGCCGGTGGCTTCCTCAATAAAGGAAGGAATAAATTCAACATTCTCAATCATACGGCTCTCCCTGTACAATTGTCTTTTTCTGCTGTATGCGTTCTCCTTAAATTAAAGCCTTAAGGAGCCAAAAAAGCATATAAAACCTTACTAAAATATAAAATAACGCGTATACATCATTTTTTCCCATAATAGTTATCGTACTAACACATTTTTTTATTAACCCATTGCGACAGTTTATAATTAAAGCATGACGCTGAAGCAGTATTACCGGACTATTTCCTGCGGTTCCGGCATAACTTGTATTTAAAAAAAATTTTCCGTATTCACGGATAAAAGTTTATATAAAAGTGAAAATATGTGAAATACTGAAATTTTTTATCCAAATGGCCGCTCAGGAAGAGACAGTGCATTTGCCCAATTATTCTCGAACCTTCTGTTGTT
>JAAYBO010000328.1 GCA_012730095.1 Clostridiaceae bacterium | reverse complement strand
GAAAGGATTTTAGCGCTTTCCGCCATAAAATGAACACCACAAAACACAATAACCTCAGCATCAACCGAAGCGCAGTGGCGGCTTAATGCAAATGAATCACCCACAATATCCGCAAGATCCTGCACTTCACCAACCTGGTAATTATGTGATACTATTATTGCATTTCTCTCTTCTTTTAATTTTTTTATTTCTTTAATAATATCATTGTTCATTTTTAACACATCCTGTCTGTTTCAAAATGTTCGCTTATGAAAGTAATATACTGAGATTACAGAACATTGCAATTCTCAGTAAAAAGAGTACAGATGCATCAACCGTGATCTTTCAGCCTTACCAAAAGCTGTGTAAAATCATCCGGCAGCGGTGCCTCAAATTTCATTCGCTCACCGCTTGAAGGATGGATTAATATTAAATATCTCGAATGAAGCATCTGAGCATTTACATTATCATTGGCTAATTTCTTTCCATATAAAGGATCACCATACACCGGATGACGTATATAAGCCATATGGACCCTTATCTGATGCGTTCTTCCTGTTTCAAGCCTGCATAATACATGGGTTGCCGATTTCATTCTAAAAAGCACTTCAAAATGAGTAATCGCTCTTTTCCCTTTTCCCGGAACTACCGCCATCTTTTTACGGTTAGCCGGGTGCCGTCCTATCGGAGCATCAATAATTCCTTTATCTTCACTGATAACTCCATGCACAATTGCCTCATAAACCCTCTGCATGCTGTGATTACTAAGCTGCTTTGAAAGTACCCTGTGAGCTTCGTTGTTTTTTGCGACAACTAAAAGGCCTGTCGTATCCTTATCAAGGCGATGGACAATACCGGGACGTATAATCCCATTGATATCCGACAGTGAATCTCCGCAGTGGTAAAGCAGTGCGTTTACAAGAGTGTCATCCCTGTTGCCCGGCGCGGGATGAATTACCATGTCTCTTGATTTGTTAATTATAATAATGTCGCTGTCTTCATAAACAATATCTAAAGGTATTTCCTGGGGTGATACGCTAAGTTGTTCAGGGGCGGGCATATCGACTGTTATTGTCATATCGCGGCATGTTTTAGTTTTGCTTTTTGCAGCCTTTCCGTCAATTAGTACACGGTTTTCCTTAATGAGTTTTTGGGCATAATTTCTTGATATTTCAGGGATGATACCTGCCAAAAACACATCAAGCCTTTCTCCTCCGTCATCCTCAACCCTGAATGTAAGCTCTTTATTTTTTTTCATTTTTACACTCACCCCAGTCTGCCTTTCACCAGAAATATAAGGTGAATCGGCAGCTTTCCGGGTCTAATTCAGCCTCCTTAGCTATGTCCATATCAGTATAACCGCAACGGGAATATGCTGTCAAGACAGAAGGGCTACGTAGCATTTTTGTGAGTTTCGACTTGCCCGAGCTGAACTGTATAGCTCTTGCAAATGAAGCTCTTTGTTGACGTTTTATACAACAGTTCAAAGAGCAGTGTATGAACACTATTCCCGCAGGTCCTTATTCAGGTGTTTTTTTATAATATATTGGTGTTGTCGTGCATAGCATTAAACAAGGAAAAATGCAGTGCAAATATTATGAATAGGAATGGTGCGAATGCAATATTTTTATGATGACAAAATGATTCTAAGAGCTCTTGATGAAACCGAATTCTGGAAGCTCCAGGAGGCGGAGCATACAGTAGTTATCCGAGTAATAGTACCGGGTCTGGAAGACGAATACGTAAACCAATTACATAGCTACGAGCAGATTTTTTCTCAAACAAGGGCTGCAGCCTCAAAATATATGGAAGCGGCGTTAAGGTCAGGCCTGCAAGCCGGTTCACAGTTGGAACAGCAAATAATGCAGTTTCTAAATATATGCATTCGGCAAAGCCGTGACTTTGTTGCATTCCTTAATATGGTTTCCACACAAAGCACCGCTGTCATGGATAATCCTGTGGCAGTTACCGTTGTCGATCATATCCGCAGGGAATCTGAGTATTATATTGAAATCATTACGGCCGTGATGCAGTTGGAACAACGTGCCTGATACCGCTGCGCCTGTTAATTAAAGCCGCGATGTAACGTCGCATTTGTTGACTGCTTTATTCAATGGTAATGCCGGTAAAATAATGCTTTAATATCTGTTCGTAGTCATACCCCTGCCGGGCAAAACCCTTCGCTCCTTCCTGGCTCATTCCGACACCATGGCCCCATCCTCTTCCGTTGAAAACATAAGTATTTGATGACATACTTACTTTGTGAACTCTATTGCCGCTTCCGACAACCGCAATGACAGCACTGCCGGAAGACAGCACACCAGTGCCAGCTGAAGAAACAAACGTACGCCCATCCAATGCCAGAGTTTTCAGAGTTCCATCCGATGCTTTTACAACCACATTTCCAGCGGACTGGATTGTGTATTTCTGGCTGTTCAAATTAAATATAAACCTTGTATCCTTCTTGTAATAAGTAATAGTGCCGTTTGTTCCCGTTATCCTCAGAGCGGTTACCCTTCCTGACGGCGAATATTCCTCGGCGCTTACCGAAACAATATCTCCAATTTCAACTCCGCTGACAAAAAGTATGCTCTTTATTTCTTCAGCCGTTAATGCCTTTTCCCATATATAATGGGAAGATGTTTCCGATTCGTAAGGGTCCGGTACGCTTATCAGATACGGTATTTCCGAACCCCAGACTTCTGCTATGTTGGCTGTCATTCCCCCGCTTGACGCAAAATAATAAACATGGGCAAGGCTGCCGTTATAAAGCATCTTTTTTCCCTTAGTTTCATCAACTGCCCGGTTTGCGGAAGCACGCTCCCCGTCATAGCCGCGGTATACCTGATCCTCGACTGTGTTTGCAAGATCAAAACCCCATTTATCGTTCTTTCTAAGATTTCGGTAAGTATATGTACGTGCGGCGACAGCCTGGGCCTTCACAGCCTCTAACGGCGCGTCAGCTTCGATTTCAGCCGGCACCACGCCGTATAAATACTGTTCGATATTCAAAATATTAATCAATGTAAGATCACTGTCGGAATATCTTCGGATTTCGAGATACCCCCTGTACCTCTTGCCATTTGCTGAAAATACATACGGGCTATTCTCCTGCTTCGGCCATACCTGCATGAAACCGTCCGCTCCGCCGTATATCATTTGAACATTAAAATTTGAATCATATATAACCAGTCTTAAACGATTGTCCTGCACAATTGAAACATCTTCTATTTCCAACAATTCTTTAGCTTCCGCACACCCTTTTTCAGCCGTATTCAGGTCATAATAAAACCCTGACCAGATTTGCCATCCGCCATCGTATGCAACATATGCATCCATTCCGGATTTTTTCACAGCGGCGGCGAAAGTCTGCGCTGCACTGAAATCAGGGAGGTTCTCTCCGATTTTCAAATGAATAGGTCCAATTACCGAGCCCTCATACGGTACTCCTTCGGTCGGTGAATATTCAAGCAAATGTCCCTGAGCAGTCAATACAAAATAGCCGTCTTTTCGTATAACAAATGAACTATTATCATTGCTTTCAACTAAAAGTTTAAAAGTTTCACCATCGGAATAGCCTATTTCAATTCCCTTTTCCGCATTAACAGATACACTGGAAACCGCATTGCTTCTGAAATTTAATCCAACCCTGATAATTTCGGGATATTGCGCTGCAAATACATTTTTAGCCGGAAACAGAAAAAAGCTTAGGATAATAGCTGCAGACAGTATAAATACACGCCTCATACAAAACCCCTCTTATCTTATGTTCATTTATATTTTTGTCTGAAATTGTCCTATAAGGCTCTCACTTAATTATATCGGTCACAAAGCGACATGTATATAATGCAAATATATCTTTCACATTATTGTCACTTAATTGTTATCTGTTTTTAAAATAATGAAAAATAAAAAAGAAAGGTAAGGATTCTTAGATACCTGATTCTTTCATTACTTTCCGAAGAGCCTTAACAGCCGCTGCAAATTTTGCAGGTCCGCCTTTTCCCATTGAGCTTATATCTATATCCGTTTCAAGCGCTTCAAGACCTTCAAACGAACCCAGATGCGGCTCCAGTGAAAGAAACATTTCTCTGTTAAACGACACGTTTATATCCGACAGAATCTCTTTTATCTTTCCATTCCCCATACCTGCCGGAACTACTTTTCCAGAATCGAATAAAGCGTCCTTTATATGCATGTATTCTATATGCGGTTTCAGCATTGAATATGCTTTGGGATATGTTTCAACGCCGCACTGTATAAAATTCGCAGGATCAAAAACCGCCTTGACATAACTACAATTCATTGACTCAATGATATCAACACATCTTTCCGCAGTATCACCGTATATTCCCTTCTCATTTTCATGCGCTAGTATAATTCCCGTTCCTTTGGCGGCTTCAGTAAAACTGTTAAAGCGTTCAAGAACTTCGTCGCGGAAATCCGCGGGATTTCCGCCCTCTGGTATATAAAAGCTGAACAAACGGATGTAGTTTGAACTTAATATCCCGGCAATTTCCAGTGTATGTTTGAATAAATCAAGATGGGCTTTAAACCGATCGGTTATACTAATCTTGCCTATCGGTGAACCTACCGACGAAACCGAAATTCCTTCACTGTCCAGCAGTTTTTTTATTTCTTTTACTTCGTTTATTGTGTATTCAACAATACCTTTCCCATAAACCCCTCTGATTTCCATATGGTTTATGTTATTTCTCTTAAGTTCGCTGATTTGTATATTCAGATCCTTGTCTATCTCGTCTGAAAAACCGCTTAATACAAATTTAACCATGGTTATCTCCTATTTTAATAAAGTAAATAATCACAGGGTTTATACCCTTTATGTTAAAATAATGGAATTACTTTCTTCATTTATTATAAATATATACTTTACGATAATATTGGATTCATTTTCAAAAACATTGTAAAAATTTATATTAAAATTTTGAAATATTATACAAAGCCAATTATGTGCGAGTCAGGCAAGTTTTGCGGTAAAATCGATACCCGTAAATTAAAGCAAAGGAGATATTGTGCAATATAAAGAAACAAAAATAACGCTGTTTTTCAGATATTGCACAATATCTCCAAGGTTTTAACAGACACTTTACCTTTTTAAAATCATAAGAATTTAACACAAACAGGTGTCGGTACGGGATAATTCTGTACCTGATTCATTTCACCGTTTTTATCGTTAAAAGTAAATACGCTGACACAATCTGAATCCTGATTTCCTACCAATACAAAACGGTTGTCCGGCGAAAAAGTAAAATTCCGCGGAGTGTTTCCGCCGCTGGGAACATGCCCAAGGAATTTCAGTTTTCCGGTATGAGAATCAACAGCGTATCTGGCTATACTGTCATGGCCTCGATTGGATGCCAGTAGAAAACTCCCGTTTTTCGAAACGTGAAGGTCGGCGCAAATATTGTTACACGAATATCCAATTGGAAGCGTGGAAACTTTTTGGATATCACGGAAACTGCCCCATTTGTTGTCCCAAGCCAGAACAGCCACTTCTGAGCTAAGTTCACCAATTAAATAGCATATCGGAAGGCTAGGGTGAAATTCACAATATCTGGGTCCAAAGCCTGGTTCACAGGTGTACGAAGCCTCAGTGAGCTCCTCCAGCCTGCCATCATCGGTTAATCTATATGCAACCACCTTATCCAGTCCCAGATCGGGTACATACAGGTATCTGCCATCCGGCGAAAACACCGCCGAATGAGCATGCGGTCCGGCTTGGCGGGCTTTGTTTACACTTCCGCCCTTATGCTGGATAAAAGATGTACACGTGCCAAGGCTTCCATCTTCCGCAGTATCAAATACGGCAACACTGCCCGTCATAAAATTTGAAACTATGACATACCGTGCTGTTCTGTCAACACATACATGGCATGGATCCTGCCCCCCGGTAGGTTTTTTGTTTAAAAATTTCAGTCTGCGCGTTTTTTCAATTGCGAAAGAGCTAACCGAACCGCATTCGCTTCCTTCGAATTCTTTTAACTCATTTACAGCGTAAAGATAGTCTTTTCCCGTTGATATCGCCAGAAACGATGGATTGTCAATGCCTTCTTCAACCGCAACAGGTATTAGCTCACCTGTGTCTGTATCCATTTCGTAAATATATATTCCCTTTCCCTTGCCATGCAATATTTCACCTGTACCAAAAAGAATGGGGCGCGTATATGTTCCTATATATAACGTTTCCCTGCTCATCTCGTTTCACCCTCATATTAATTTTTTCAGCGCGTGAATAATAAATTCATTGCGCTTTTTAGCCAATGACTCCATGTCCTTCTTTGTCCAATCATAAAAACCTTTTTTTGTTTTATAACCAAGCTCTCCCTTTTCAACAAGTTCCCTGAACAGCGGAGAAGCATCATGTCTGCTGCTGATAACAGGCAGTACCGAATCCTGCACTGAGCAGCAAAGGTCAACACCCACACCATCAACGTGCTCAAGAGGCCCCCATGCGGGAAAACGTATACCCATACCCATTTTTACCGCAGTGTCAACATCTTCAGGCGTTGCAAGACCCATTTCAACAATATTTACAGCTTCACGTATGACAGCCTGTAATATTCGATTGGCCAACTGTCCGGGCAGATCTTTTCTGACAAGAACCGGTGCCTTACCCCAATCGGTCAGACGTTCCTTCACCATTATCGCCACATTCTCATCAGTTTTGTCTCCCATAACCACTTCGACTAACGGCACAAGATGGGCTGGAAACCAGAAATGTGCTGTGAGGGTTCGCTCGGTATAAATCGTACGTGATGATATATCGGTTATTCGCAGACCTGACGTATTTGAAGCAATTGGTATTTCTTTTGGCAGCATCGAATCTATTTTCTCAAAAATTTCCTGCTTTAGTCCAAGATCCTCGTAAACAGCCTCAATTACAAGTGTTGCTCTTGCCATTGCTTCTTCCAGATTGCAGTCATATGATAATAGATCATTCGCACAATCAGCCTGCTGCTGAGAGGTAAGTCCATTATCAAGCCTTTCCTTTATATGTTCCTTAGCTAACTCAATACCAGATTTAGCCCGGTCGGCATCGACATCGAGCATAATAGTCTTTTCTCCGGCCAATGCGCTTACAGCTGCTATTCCGCTGCCCATCATACCACTGCCTGCTATCACAACTGCATCCCTATTCATCACGCATCTTCGCCTCCATTTGGATAAATAACCACTTTCATGACGTTATCCTTGCGGTTTACAAAAGTATCTATCGCATCTGCTATGTGCTCAAGATCGAAGGTGTGGGTCACCATACTTTCAACAGAGATGTTGCCGCGGCTGATAAGTTCCATTACTTTCCACCCTGTGTTAGGATTCGCTTTGGAACCAAGGATGGAGATTTCATTAGCTGTTGTATACCTGAGCGGAATCTCCTCCGTGACATTATCAGGTGCCACACCTAACATAACAACCTTGCCCTTACGACGGCACATGCGTATTCCCTGATTTATCGTACCTTTCGCACCCGAACATTCATAGCAGACATCAACACCCAGTCCACCTGTAAGTTCTCTCACCTTTTCCACCGGGTCGCACGCGGTAAAGTCTACCGCATCGTCACATCCAAGCTTTATCGCAGATTGCAGCCGAGAGCCACGTCCTATAACAATAACTCTGCCAGCACCAAGTGCCTTCGAGATCTTCATTGCCATTATGCCGATAGGTCCAGGTCCTATCACAGCCACCGTGCTCCCCGGCTTTTGGCATGCAAGTTCTATTCCATGAAGGGCAACTCCCGCAGTATCCGCCATAGCGCCCTCTTTATATGAAACCGAATCCGGCATCGGAGTTAACGACTTGATATGGTATACGTTATATTGGCAATACGCGCCGTTGTTAATAAATCCATAATGTCGCTGGCCGCTTTCATAATTGCCATAATTCAGGCAGGTGGTATAATGACCTTCAAGACAGTTGCGGCAGTGGCCGCATCCTTTATGGGCTTCTCCGCATACGCGATCACCAACTTTAAATTTTGTTACCCCCGGACCTACAGCAACAACACGTCCTGCCCACTCGTGTCCTGCAATAAAGGGGTAGTGCGGCGGCCATACTCCTGCGATATCCCCCCGAAATATCTCAGGATCACTACCGCAAATTGCCACCCCGCCAATACGGCAGAGAACTTCTTCCGGACCCGGGACTGGTACTGGAACTGTCTGAACCTCAAATTTACCGGGACCTGTTAACACCATCGCCCTCATTGTTTCGGGAATTTTGTATTGCATATTAGTAAACCTCCTTATTGTCTTTAGCCTTTTATACCTCCGGCGGTAAGACCTCCTGTAATTTTAGAATTTAAAAACAGATACACCACCAAAATCGGCAGCACAGATATTGTAACTCCGGCATAAATAGCTCCCTGATCCTGATAATCAGCTGCCTTGACAATTGCAATTGCCACCGACAGGGGAACCTTCGCATTTCTGGAAATAAACATCACCGGAGAGATATAATCATTCCAAACATGAACAAAATTAAAGATAGAAATTGTAAATAACCCGACACGGGAAAGGGGAATTATTATATTGTGAAATATTCCGATCTCGCTGTAACCATCAATACGTGCCGCTTCTATAAAACCATCGTCAATGGTACTTTCTATATATTGCCGAAGCCAAAAGAGTGTAGCCGTGTTAGCGACAGAAGGCAGTATTATCGGCCAGTAAGTATTTAACAGCTTCATCTTCGCGGAGGCCTGGTATATACCTAACAGGCTAAGCTGTGTTGGAATCATCATTGTTGCCAGTGCAATCGCAAACATTGCTTTACTGCCGCGAAAACGAAATTTTGAGAAACCGTAGGCGGCCATCGTCCCAAAATATCCGGACAGCAATGTGGATGGCAGTGATATTAATATGCTGTTTTTAAGTGAAACCATCATGCTTATGGTTTTATTCAGGCTCTTAATATTTTGAATAAGATTGGTGCCGGGTAAAAACGACACGGCTACCGATATTTGAGCATTTGTGCGGGTTGAATTTATAATCATAATATAAAACGGAATAATACATATAACAGAGAGCAGAATCAGCAAAAAATATTGAATGAACTTTATTAACATCTTTTCAGTCTTTTTCACTTATACGACGCCTCCTTTGCCTCTGTTATTTTCCCTGCCGTTAATTATTCGGAAAGTAAGGGCGCTTACCGAAGCTATTATAATGAATAACGCTACGGCATATGTTGCGCTGTAACCATATTGGAAATTTTTAAAATTAAGATTGTATAACTGCATTACCATTGTAAGCAGCGATTTATCAGGCGCTCCGCGCCCGTCTGTCAAAAGTGCCGGTATTTCGAAGTTCTGTAATCCACCTATGAACGATGTAATAAATACATAAGTGAATATTGGCCGTAAAAGCGGCATCGTAATCTTCCAGAAGCGCTTCCATGAATTGGCACCGTCAACAATGGACGCCTCTATTACATCACCGGGAATACTCAGAATGCCGGTGGTCAAAAGTATGGCAGCATAACCAAACCACATCCACCAAATAATTGCGGCAACTGCTGATTGAGCAAGTATTGGCGTATGCAGCCAGTCAATTTTTTCCTGAAGACCAAGCTTTGTTAATATCTGGTTTACAAAACCATTCTGGTAGTCAAGGGCAAGATAAGCAAACACTGCAATGGACGACGAAGTAACCAGGTTCGGGAAATAGTAAACAGCCTTAAAAAACTGTTTGCCACGCAAATGAGACTGAGCAAAAACAACAGCGCAAATTAGTGCTACTGCCAAACGGAAAAAGATATTTAAAACCCATATAAAAGAAGTATTAAAAATGGCTT
>JAAYBO010000327.1 GCA_012730095.1 Clostridiaceae bacterium | reverse complement strand
TGCGATAGGCGGCATGCTTGTCAGTATGTTTTTTACAATGCCTGCGGCCTATGCCCTTTCAAGAAAGGACTTTAAAGCACGTGGCTTCTTAATGCTGTTTTTCACTTTTACTATGTTTTTTAACGGAGGACTGATTCCCACTTATTTAACGGTTAAAAAATTTCATTTAGATAATACAATTTGGGTGATGCTAATCCCGTTCTCAGTAAATGTGTACAATATCATCATAAGCCGCACATTTTATCAAAACAACATACCGGGCGAACTGCTTGAAGCGGCAATCCTTGACGGGTGTACCAATATCAAGTTTTTTATTAAAGTTATTCTTCCGCTTTCAAAAGCGATCCTTGCAGTTATTTCGCTTTATTATATTGTAGGTTATTGGAATGAATATTTTAAAGCATTGATATATCTGCGCGAAGATAAGCTGTACCCGCTTCAAATGGTTTTGAGGGATATATTAATCAGAAATCAGGCATATGCTTCAGGTCAATTGGGTGCCGGGGCTTCGGCGGAAGGAAGTGTACAGCAGAAAGCAGATCTTGTCAAGTATGGTGTTATTGTAGTTTCTTCACTGCCTATTATAATAATCTATCCGCTGATACAAAAATATTTTGAAAAAGGCGTTATGATCGGCTCGCTAAAAGGTTAATTAGTATATGATTTTATCCTGTTTAACAGGTAAAATATATTAACAAGGAGGAGTTTCAAATGAGAAACAATAGGATTTTGGCTTTAATTATTCTGACAATGCTTATGCTTACAGTATTCCTTGCCGGTTGTACTGGCTCCGGAAGCAAAGATTCGGGCAGTAAAGTGCAAACGGGCGAGGAGGGAACATCCGGAGATGTTACGCTGAGAGTGATTGCCATTACACATTCATGGACCAAAGACCTCGATGAAATACCAATGTTTAATAAACTTAATGAGGAAATTGGCGTTAAGATCACATGGGAACAAATCCGAAGCGGATGGGATGAAAAGAAAAATACGGTACTTGCCAGCGGGGATGTTCCGGACGCATTTATTGGATGGGGTATAACAGACAGCGACATTGCAGCGTTTATTAATGTGTTTATGCCCTTAAATGATTTAATTGACTCCTATGCTCCAAATATCTCAAAGATGTTCAGGGAACAGCCAGATGTGAAAGCACTGGCCACAGCAGTTGATGGAAACATATACGGGCTTCCTTCAATAATTCCGCACAGGCCGGACAGCTTTAATATTCATTCTATAAACCGCGTTTGGCTTAATGAGCTGGGCTTGGACACGCCTACTACTTTTGATGAGTATTATCAGGTGTTAAAAGCGTTCAAGGAGCAGGACCCGAATAAAAACAACAAACAGGATGAAATTCCATTCGACTGGGCTCCCGAAAGAGGTTTGTTCACAGCTATGAGCATGATTGGAGCATATGGGAATTACGCGGAAGATTTTTCGGGAGAATGGACTACCGCAAAAGATGGTAAATTTGTTTTTCTGCCGGTAACCGAAGATTATAAAAAACTTGTTTCTTATTTGCATAAACTTTATTCCGAAGGGCTTATTAACCAGGAAGTCTTTACGCAGGATTATTCCCAGTTCCAGGCAAAATCCAAGGATCCTGATTACGAAATAGTTGGTTCTACAATGGGTTGGTCATTGGAGGATAGGTTTGGCCCTGTATATGCCAAGGATTACGAAGTACTTCTGCCTCTTGCAGCGGAAGAAGGGATAAAGCCTATATGGCCCGCACATCCTCCCAGAACTAAATATCTGACGAATAAGGCACAGATTACAACGAAAAACAAAAATCCGGAAATAACAATGAAATGGCTGGATGGATTCTACACCGAAGAAATGTCGGCATTAGGCTATTACGGCTCTCTTGACATATGCGTTAAAAAAGAAGGAGATACATACATTGTCCTGCCTCCGCAGGATGGCATGGGAGCGGATGAATGGAAATGGACAAATGCATTGGTTGACGCAGGTTTAATGTATGTATCGCCCGACCTTGACAAAAGGATAATCGCGCCCGAATCTATCACTCAACGGTTAGAGCACGATGCCTTGTATGCACCATACTTTCCTAAAGATGAGAACATCCTGCCTATTCTTAAATTCTCCAAGGATGATATGGATGAGTTATCCATTATTAAAACCGACATATTTAAAATGGTTGACGTAAAATGGGCACAGTGGATAATTGAAGGCAATATAGATGCGGAATGGGATTCTTATATCAGCCAGCTGGAATCAATGGGGCTTTCCAGAATGAAAGAGATATACCAGAAATATTATGATGACTATCTTGGGAAGTAATATGCTATATTAAATAAAAGAGTATTGAAAAGGGAGATGGCCTTAGCCCATCTCCCCAAAAAAGCTTCAGGAAATCATGCTGCAGCAATGAGTTTTTGTTACACCAGGGAGCACTTAACTATCATCTGTTTCAAGGATATAATTAAGATGGCAAGATAAATAAGGGCCGAAGGGAGCGAACAATGAGCAGTATAAAAGAAAAACTGGTAAAAAAGAAAACTTTTATCAAATACCTTATTTCTTATATGCTTGTTTTTATATTGCCGATCTTACTAATACTATTTCATTTTTATCCCGAAACCACAAAGATAATAAAGAAAGAAGCCCAAGGCTCAGAAGCTGTTCTATTGTCACAAATAAATGATTATGTGAGCATTCAGGTGGATTCATTGTTTAACTGCGCATCTGCCATACACTTAAGCAGGGATATTACCAGTAATCTATTTTTTACAAGTAACGAATTTAACACACTTTTAATAATGCAAGAGCTCAAAAAGATAACCGGAACAAATCCGTTTATCGAAAGAGCCTTTCTATACAGCGCTTCAAATGGAAAATTCTATTCCCATACAGGAACAATCAGCGAAGATGAGTTTGGAAAACATGGGAGCAGTTTTTATTACGAGAACTGGAAACAGGAAGATATTATAAATCTTTTGAACCAGACAAGGAATCTGGTTATCCGCCCTTCGGAAAAAGTAATACTCCCGTATGGAAACAGTATTAATGCCGTAACATTTATTATCCCGATTCCATTAGGAAGCAGTCTTCCGTATTCGGTTCTAATGATTGTTGTGGAAGAAAAAAGTTTTTTCTCGTTTATGAAAAATGAATTTGAAACTCACAATGGCAATATTATTATTTTAGACAGCAATAATGTGCCTATTGTTAAGAAAGAAGACGCGGAATACCTTTATACAGACGAATTTATTTCTTTATTGGAAGATTTCGATACGGACGGTTTTATGCAATCAAAGCTTTTGGGTACGGATTACATCATATCAGTTTTGAAATCCGACTCACCAGCTTTTAAATATGTGAGTCTTACTCCTGTTAACGATCTTTTAAAAGAGCTCAACATATCAAAGAGAAACACTTTATTTCTTGTTTTCATTATTGTTGCTGCCGGTTTTGTCCTGATTATCTTTGCGATGATAATAAATTACAGGCCAATCAATATAATAAAAAAGCATATTCTAAGCAGAGCAGTGGAAGGATTAGGCAGTACGGATGATTTTCAACTTATTCAACAGGCTATATTAAAGCTTCAGAATGAAAATAAGGAATTAGTTAACCGTATTTTGTTGAATAAGAACATTATATCTGAATATTTTCTCATTCAATTTATAAACGGAAATATTGATAATGAAGACAATTTTATTGAGAATGCAGCGGAATACGGTATTATTCTAAAAGATAAAGTATGCTGTTTTACCTTTTATGCGATGGATAGGAATACGCTGCAGCTTTTGAACGGATTTAATGAAATGTTGAAATTAAACTCGGATTTGTCTGCCGGTT
>JAAYBO010000378.1 GCA_012730095.1 Clostridiaceae bacterium | reverse complement strand
TTTCGTGTATAGTTTAGCTCTATTTCAATGTGCATGTACGGATCGCACATCGAACCAGTTCCAATCATACATTTTTTACGCTTTTTTCTAAGGGCATTTTCCAGAAGCTCCGGCGCATTTAACTTTACCTCTATATCCTCAAAATCATGCTCCATATTGTAGCATCTGCTTCTGCTGTCGCAATAAATGCAGCCATGGGTACAGCCGCGATATATATTCATATTGTTATTAGACGATAAAATTGATTTTACTTCTTTGAAATGCATACTGCCTTTCCTCAACTTTTTTCGTAGAATTTCAAAAGCTTTTTTGCCCTGTCGGCAATAATATCCCTGATATGCTGCGGTTCCAAAATCTCCACATAGCTGCCGAATGACAGCAGATACCCATAAACCCATTCATCCTCAGGAAATTGAACTTCAACAGTACAGGTTCCATCGCTGTTTCTCACAATCATCTCATCATCGAAATCGTCATACAGCCGGTGTAAAACCTGGGGATAAAACTTAAGCTTCAGGTATACCGGGGAACGAATATTCTCTGTTTCGTTTCCCTGGTTTTTATCTACATAATTTCTGCGTTTAAATATTTCGTTTGTTACCTTAACATTCTTTATTCTTGATATCCTGAAAACTCTGAAATCATTTTTCCTGACGCAATATCCCCACAAATACCAGGCTTGTCCCTTAAAGATAAGCTTCATCGGTTCTATCTCCCGTGATGTTTTTTCACCCGCGGAGCTGACGTATTCAAAAGAGATCCTTTTCCTGTCCAGAATTGCCTTTTTAATTTCTATAAATTTGTTATGTTCATTTGGGGTGCTTTCCCAGGGAGAAAAGTCAATATGCACCCAGTCCGTTTCGGAATGCTTAAACACCGCACCGATTTTTTCAAGGATTGTGTCTATTTCAGGGTATTTTGCAGCTTTCAGTGTCTTTAATGCCGGCAGTAAACTTTCACTTTCATGTTCTGAAATTAATGTTTTGTTAAGGGAATAATTCTCCAGGAGGGAAATACCGCCGCCATTTCCCTTATTAGTGAAAACCGGTACGCCGGCGGAGGATAAAACATCAATATCCCGATAGATAGTTCTGGTTGAAACTCCAAACCTTTCAGCCAGTTCCTTCGCCGTAACTGTTTCTCTATTTAATAAAAGAATTGTTATTCCAAGCAATCTATTTATTTTCAATATCCTCACCATTACAATTATATCTCATTAATATGACAACAGATAGTCATATTTAAGTTTTTCATCTTTTCCAAACAGAGATTCGTTACTGTTCAGACACACAGTAATTTAAATGACTAATATACAATAGTTCATGCAGTAATGTCTGAATAACGTGTCTTTTACACCTAAGTTAAAAATACAATTCTAAAACCCCTTGCAGCCTAAGGCTCAAGGGGAAAATTTTTTTCAAAATTTACTCATTTTATAGTAGCATAAACCGGCATAATATGTTATAATTAATGTATATTGAATCATATGGAGGGATTAATATGTATCTAAAAAAATCCTACCGAAAAGACACAGGCAGAACTTATCTTGTCATCGCTCAGAAGTATAGAGACCCGGTTACAGGCATATCAACTGACCGTACTGTTAAATCCCTTGGTTACTTGGATGAACTGGAAAAAGAATACGATGATCCTATTGCCCATTTTAAAGAGGTTGCCCTGAAAATGACTGAAGAAGAAAATGCACAAAAAAGATTGACCTTGTCAATTAACATGGAAGAGAAACTTGCTCCCAATACTAATAACAGAAAGAATTTTGGGTATGCTGCAATTCTAAAGATTTATCATCAGCTGGGGTTAGATGTGTTTTTCAAGAATAAGTCCAGGCATGAGAAATTTGAGTATAATACAAACTCTATCATGATGTTGCTTGCAGTCTCCAGGCTTCTTTCTCCTGGATCTAAGAAAAAAGCTTTTGAGGAAAAAAGTCGTTATTTTGAACGATTTAATTTCTCTTTGGCAGATGTTTACCGGTCACTTTCACATTTTTCAAAGGTAGCTACTGAATTTCAAAGGTATCTAAATGCTCAAATCACTGCTAAATATGGGCGTAATACTAAGACTATTTACTATGATGTGACTAATTTTTATTTTGAGATTGATGAAGGAGATGAATTCCGTAAGTTCGGAGTATCAAAGGAAAACCGCCGGAACCCTATTGTGCAGATGGGATTGGCTATTGATGCTGATGGCATACCCCTCCATTATGATTTGTTTCCTGGCAATACACTTGACAAGGAGACGTTTCGGCCGGTTATTGGTGAAGTTAGGCGAAAATATGATACAGGCAGGATTATTGTCGTGTCTGACATGGGAATCATTACAGGAGATAATATTTTTTATCTTCAGGGAAAGGAGAAAGGAAAAGGTTTTAACGGTTATGTATTCAGCTTTTCAGTAAGAGGTGCTACGAAGGCTTTTAAAGAATATATCCTTTCTGACGAAGGGTACGTGGATAAAGATGGCAAACCCGCTAATGAAAATGCTGACTTTAAGATAAAAAGCCGAATCATTGCCAGAGAGATCAATGTAACACTGTCCAGTGGTAAAAGGACCAAGAAAACGATTTATGAAAAGCAGGTGGTTTTTTGGGGAAGGAAGTATGCTTTAAAGTCTAAGGCGGAAAGAGAAGAAATCCTAAAAAAGGCATATGATTTGGCAGCTAATCCCCAGAAGTACAACAAAGCTACGTCTTATGGTGCTGCTAAGTATGTTAAAAATTTAAAGTTTGATGAGAAGACGGGGGAAGTTCTGGAGGTTAAAGAGCATCCTGTTATTGACTTAGAAAGAATTGCTGAAGAGGAAAAATATGATGGTTATTATGCTATTGTCACCAGCGAGTTAGATATGTCTGATATTGAGATAATTGATACTTACCGAGGTTTGTGGAAGATTGAAGAAACTTTTCGTATAACTAAGGGAGTTTTAGAGACTCGCCCGATATATGTATCTCTTCAGGAGCACATTAATGCCCATTTTTTGATTTGTTTTATAGCTCTTACAATTATGCGAATCATTCAAATGAAAACGGGCAATGTTTATTCTGCGGAGCAGATAGTTGAATGTCTTAATAGGATTTCTTGTTCTAATGAGTACGACAATATCTACTTGTTCGACTATAGAAGTGAGGTTTCCGATGCTATTGGACAGGCTTTAGGAATTGATTTTACCAACAAAAGGCTTAGTCTTGGTGATATTAAAAAAATTTTAGGACGGGTGAAAAAATGAGTTTTCCCCTACATATTTGTGACAAAACATAAAAGCCGCTAGCCCTTTATCAGTATGGGTTTGCGGCTATTTTTCTGTGTTTTTGATGTAAAAGTCAGGATTATACTCCATTTATGACATATGTCAATAACTAATTAAAAAAATATACCAATTAAGAAGATTTTATATTTCGGGCAGACACCAATGGTCCAGTTGATATA
>JAAYBO010000326.1 GCA_012730095.1 Clostridiaceae bacterium | reverse complement strand
TTTATCAGTATGGGTTTGCGGCTATTTTTCTGTGTTTTTGATGTAAAAGTCAGGTTAATATGACAACAGATAGTCATATTTAAGTTTTTCATCTTTTCCAAACAGAGATTCGTTACTGTTCAGACACACAGTAATTTAAATGACTAATATACAATAGTTCATGCAGTAATGTCTGAATAATAACCGGGATTCCAATACATTGTTCGAAAGGCTATTGTTCTGAATTTAAGATCAATGATTTTGAACGGTATTTTTGGACATTACTAATAACAAGCTTGTGTCTGAGAGGTATCAAAAAATGAAAGTAGCGATATTAGGTGCAGGGCTTTCAGGGCTGTCATGTGCAAAACATCTTGAAGACAATAATATTAAGCCTGTAATTTTTGAAAGGCGTCATAGGGTTGGTGAACGTTTTCCTAATATGGAAGCCGTTATGCAGCTAATGCATAGGCCAATTATAGATCCTGTTGTATATGTAAATAAAAAATACGGCTTAAATCTTTTGCCATCGGGTATAACTCATTCACTTGAAATATATTCCCCAAACTATAAAGCAGTTTTTACAGGTTTTAACCTGGGTTACACGTCAATACGCGGTCATGATGATCGTTCATGGGAATGCCAGCTTGCCAGACAGATTACAGCGCAAATCCATTATAATTCAACTGTTACCTGGCAGGAGCTTGAAAAGGATTTTGATTGGATTGTAGTTGCCACAGGTGATCCTGCCATTTCAAGAGAACTTGGAGTATGGAAGACAGACACCGAAGCATTTTTGAAAGGCTGCATTGTTAAGGGGAAATTTGATATAGGTGTTGCAAAAATCTGGCTGAATAATAAGCTCAGTAAAAATTGCATGGTGTATTCCGCGCCTTTCAGTACTTCTGAAGCTTCTTACTGTACTGTAGCGATACCATCTTCGCCGGAAGAACTTGATAAACTTTGGTCAAGAACTGTAGAAGAGCTTAATATTGAACCTGTTCCAAAAACCGAATTCAAATTTGAGGAATATAAAATGGGAAGAGTTAAAAGCAGGCAGGTTGGTAAAATACTATTAACTGGAGCAGCCGGTGGATTTGTTGAACCCTTTATGGGTTTTGGACAGATTCCATCTATTTTAAGCGGTATATACGCCGCCGAATCAATAATCACGGGAAAAGACTACAATAAAATGACAGCATGGTTTAACAAACATTACGATAATAGTCTGATATTAAGAGAATACGCAAACACGATGGATAACGATAAATTCGACAAGCTAATTTCTTTGCTGAATTTGCCTTTGTTCAGTAATCTTGCGGCTAATACGAACTTACCCGTCTTAGGTATTGCGGCTAAAGCTGTTCAATTTATGAATTTTATCAAAAAACCGATAACCCAAAAGCGCTAATATAGAATGAACGTATATTTAAGCATCGTTATAAACTATTAGACCGGTCAGCACAATTAGGTGTTTAGAGCAAAAGCGGCAATATAATCATTAACTGATGTATTTATCAAATACAAGTTCAAAATTATTCGAATAACCGGCATGTGCTGTAAATATGTACGAGATACTTTTTAATTTTGCAAGCTTTTCGATCGATTTTTCCGCTTCATTGGAATTCATATTGAAAGGCTTAAAGGGGAGTGCGGCCCTATTGTTTTTGAGATATAAAACATCGCCGGTAAACAAATACTTGTTATTGACAATGTAACACATGGATCCTGGTGTATGACCCGGCGTAAGGATACCTTCAACGGTTAATCCGGAGAAATTAATTGTTTCATTATCCTTAATCAAATTATACTCGCATTTAAGCTTGTTTTTTTTAAAAAACAATGCTCTGGGGGTTTTTCCGTTAATCATTTGTTCTTCCTCAAAAGGCAAATAAACCTTTGCGTTTTCAAACAAGCTAACGGCACCAACATGATCGTAATCTGTATGGGTTAAAAAGACCGCTTCAACATTTTCCGGAAGAATACCAAACTGATGCATTTCTTTTTTAAGTTGTTCAGGATTTACTCCGGTGTCGATGACAATGTATTTCTCCCCGTTTTTGACGACATGCAGATTAATGTATGTATCATTTTTAATTACATATATACCGTTGACTGCCTCATGGCTTTCATCCACTTTAAATTTGCTGATACCGTACTTTAAGGTAAGCCAGTAAATTGCAGCAGCTAAAATAATGATAAACAAGATACTGCCTGCTGAAAATAGCAGTATTTTAAATAACAGCATTTTATTACCCCCTTCATTGCTCGCATTGTATCATAGAATTTTATTCAAGTACAATATTACCAAGTACCATAATAATTAAAATCATAGACTATTTTATAGAATGTATAATAGAAACAAAAGCTAACAAAACGGCTAAAAAATTCGATAAACCAATCAAATTTTGAGAGAGCAAAATTGTATTTACTATTCGGACAGTAATGGATAGGCCTAAAACGTTTTTTAAAAAACCACGTATAATAGTATTGTGTTAATAGCCATAATACAATATGTACCGGAAACTTTTGTTTGTACATGCGCGTGTAAAGTGTTATAATTCACTTATGGTTTAGAGATTTGTATAACGATGCGTTGAAATTGCCTGGCGATTTCTTTTTTAAGTAAAGTATTTTAAGTCACACAACATGTTTATTGGGGTGATTACAGACTGCCGGAACAATTAATCCGGTGGAGCGGAAAATATGAGCTATTTTAATTCAACTCAAAAAAACATGAGTTTTACAGATGTTTTAACAAATATTGAACGGTTTATTAAGGCAAACCCTGACAATAGATACAGGCTTGCGGTAGGAACGGACTCCCAGGTAAAGGGAATATATACATGTTTCGCTACCGGAATTCATATACACAGGATCGGACAGGGAGCATGGTGCTGTGTTGATAAAAGGATTGAACGTAAAAGGTACACAAGCCTGAAAGAAAAAATTTCGATGGAAACCCTTTTAACATATGACGTTGTTTTTAGGCTGAATGAGCACTTAATATACATGCTGTGTGAATTAACTGAAAATTACAAGAACTTTGAATTCAGGCTTGAAGCACATATAGATGTCGGAACCAAAGGAGAAACACGTAAACTCATACGAGAGATGGTCGGGTATTTTGAAGGCATAGGAATAGACGCGAAAATCAAACCCGATTCTTTTGTAGCATCAAGCTATGCCAACAGATACAGCAAGGCTATAAAGAAACAAAGACACATAGCGGTCTAAATATAAACCTTTATGCCGATGTTTCATATATTAAGGGCAGCATATCACCTCTTTATTGTTTCATATGTTTGCTTTAATTGTATATCCGACACAAGAGTATTATAATATAAAATGATATATTAATATAAAGCGGTTTTATGGTGCGGCCGTAATAGCGGCCTCATATACAAACCGATAAGCCTTGGGGCGTATGAAGAAATGTTTAATAAAAGAATACTTGTTATCGAAGATACCGAATTTATGCAGCGCCTGATATACGATATCCTGAGGAACGAGGGATATGAGGTTTATTCAGCATATTCCGGAGAAGAAGGACTGGATATGGTAACGACGGTAAAACCCGACTTGATAGTACTTGACATAGTTATGTCAGGTATTAGCGGGTTTGACGTATGCAGGATATTGCGTTCCGATGAAAGTAATAACCTTATTCCTATAATAATGCTTACGGCGCAGGACAGTGAAGATGATAAACTTGTGGGTTTGGAAATGGGGGCTGACGATTATATTGTAAAACCGTTTAACAGCCGCGAGCTTGTAAGCCGTGTAAGAAATACACTTGTAAGAATTGAGAGAAACCGGTTTGCAAACCCGTTAACCGGTTTAAGCGGTAACATTGAGATTCAAACTGAACTTAACCACAGGCTCGCAAATAACAGGCAGGTAGCTTTTATTCACTGTGATATCGACAATTTTAAGTCTTTTAATGATGTTTACGGGTTTGCAAAAGGTGATTCGGCAATCAAGTTAACCGCCGATATTATACGTGATGCTGTACATATGGCAGGAAACAGGGATGATTTTATAGGCCATATCGGCGGGGATGATTTTATTGTCATAACATCGTGGGACAAGCATGAAGCAATATGCAAATTTATTATTGAAGATTTTGACGAAAAAATTATTCATTTGTATAATGAAAAAGACAGAAAAAATAAATACATAGTAACAAAAAATCGCTTGGGACAGGTGAAGAAGTTCCCTATAATAACTGTTTCTCTGGCTGTTGTCACGAATGAGACAAGAAAATATACAAACTTTATGCAAGTCGCAGAAATAGCCGCGGAAGTAAAGAAATATGTAAAAGATATGCCAGGAAGCAACTATTTAAAGGATAGGAGAAAAGAATAGATGGATAACAAGGTCGGCTCTCAGATTAAAAGAGCGCTAAGAGTAACCGGGGATTATTTTGTTTCATTAGTTATATTTGGGATTTTTTCATCAATCGTATTCAGCATTGCAAAGGAAAATATTGAAAGAGGAATTTATGTATTCTCAATCATTATTTTCCTTATAATGTTTTCGATGATATATTCAAGCATGAGCGGTATTGCCTTCAAGGAAAAGCGTCCCCAATACAATATAAATCCCTCGCCATACAAAGGTTTTTTGTATGGTATTATAGGGGTTGTTCCTATTTTTGTTGTTCAATTACTATATTACCTGGTAGATATAGTAGTATATATTCCCAAAGAGCTCTTTATGGTAAAAAGGCGTATTCTTCAGGCATTTACCGGCCCGCTTTACTGGCTGGCAAAATTGATATCGTATGAAATATGGGCGTACCATGTTGTTCTTTTAGTTATCCCTGTCATTGCGGGTTTAGGTTATCTCGCCGGCCACTATGAATTCTATATAATGAAAAAACTTAAAATATTTGATAAAGTTAAGAGCAAAGCTAAGGATAAACGAAAAACAAATAAATAAAATTCTTCTTCCGCTTAAAATTATTTAGTATATTGCCAACCCTTCCTTGAATATGTTAGTACAAATAAAACAAAGGACGGGGTGTGTAATGATTCTGCTGGTTAAAAAAAGCAATTTGACTCTCATTATACTAATATTTTTACTTTCCATTGCGGTATATAGTTTAAACCTGGGAGGAGAGGCGGAAGCGACTCCGGCTTCATCAATAGCCAGCCTGGGTACGGTGGTTGTTGATGCCGGTCACGGAGGTGAGGACCCGGGGAAAGTTAGTGCTTATTCGGGAGTGAATGAAAAAGATCTTAGCCTGGCTATTGCGAAACTACTGTCAAAACAACTTGAGGCGGCCGGGTACAAGGTTATTATGACACGCGAGGAAGATAAGCTGGTTTACAGGGAAGGTACAACCGAAATTTTTGATAAAAGGAAGCAGGATCTTACAAGAAGGAAGGAAATAATGGATAACAGCGGCGCAGACATTGTGGTCAGTATCCATTTAAACGATTTCGGACAAAGCCAATATTACGGGGCCCAGGTATTTTACCCGCCGGAATCGGAACAGAGCAAAGCTCTTGCCCTTAACGTACAAAAAGCGCTTCGGGAAGGAGTTGATCCGTCCAACAAACGTGAGGCTCTTTTAAAAAGTGAGCCGATTGTAATTCTGCGAAACTTAAAAACTCCTACAATAATTGTTGAATGCGGTTTTTTGTCAAATAAAAAGGAAGAGCAGAATTTAAGGAATGAGAATTATCAAATGAAAATAGCAAAAGCTATTAAGATGGGAATTGATAATTATTTTTCAGACTCTATTAAAAAAAGTGAAGAAAATACCACAGAATAATTATTTTGTATGGTTTTGTAAAGAAATTTTAATATTTGCACGATAATTCTAATTGAAGATACTTTAATATATTTAGCGGACTGCAAAGGATAAACAGGAGTGTTGAGAAATGCATTTGTATACATATGTTTCAATTTTAGCAGTATTGATTGCCACTACTATCCTGTACATAATCTTCCGGCAAAACAATCTAAAGGATTGCCGGTATCATATCGGCTTGTTGGGTAGCGCAGTAATAGCCCTTATTGCAAGCTTATTTCTGCCGAAAATAGTTTCGGTTATATCGGTTGATTGGGCATTGCAATTTGTTTTGGCATTCTTTATTGCGCTTCTTGCATACATAACGTTAATATTTATTGTTATGATGCTTGTCGCGGCCGTATTTCCAAAAGAAAAATCGGACAAGATAGTTGAAAAGTGGGAAAATTGGAAAATTTCAAGAAAAGAGAAAAAAGCCGAAAGGCAACAAAAACCTGATAAAGAATCCAAATCCGACACAGAGGCTGCGGATAGCTTAAAGCAGCAGGAGCCAGTTCTGAAAAATATATTCATAAAAAGGTTTTCATTGAAAAAAGCAAACGATATAAATGATGCAGAAGAACCTGAAGAGAGTAATTTGCAGGAAACACCTGCCGAAGAAACGGCTGTGTTTATACCCGAAAGTCTTGAATCTCTGGAAAACGAACCGGAAGTCTTTACCGATACAGCGAATGATGAAATTATTACTGATCAGGCGCAGGAGGTTCAAACTGAAGGTTCTGATGAAGCGGGCGAAGAACGAGAACCAGAAACGATACCTTACGATGAACAAGAGCCTGAAACAATGACTTATGAAGAACGAGAACCAGAAACGATGCCTTACGATGAACAAGAGCCCGAAATAGTGCCTTACGAAGAACAGGAAACCGAAACCGTACTTTACGAAGGACCTGAGACAGAGGAAAAGCAGGAAACCGAATCTGATATGGAATTACCGGACGGTGCGGTTTATTCTGATCAACACGAAGATTCCCAGGGCTTTTTGTATGAAAAAGAAGAAAACACTGAAAAAAATGTTGACACATCGGATATTATTGATAAAATGGGATTAGACACAATATCAGATTTTATTGAGCTATCATCTGACCGATTAAGCATAGATGAAGTACTTGATCGGGCTTTTCTGTTGAAGCAGGAAGGAAAAGAGCTGGAAGCTGCATCATTGTTTATAAATGCTCTTGATATGAAACCCGATACCGAAGTTGCGTTCTGGATTGTTTTGGATATATGCGTAATTTATAAGAATTTTGGACAATCCGAGTTGGCTGCGGACATACTTCAAGCTTATATGAACGAATATAATGATTTAATGAGTGATGAGGTAAAAGAACAAATATTGCAAAGCCTGTATTTCTGAATCGTAAATAAGCTTTGCACCAGGGTATGATAGCAGGCCGGAAAACCATAAGGGGGTATACTGGGGATGAAAAAGTCGCAACAAATAATAGGGTTGCCGATAATCAGCATATCTGATGGCAATGAAGTTGGAAAAGTAAAAAATATAATTATTAATTCCGAAAAGGGTACAATAGACTATTTTGTTGTAGACAGCGGAATTCAGGCTCTTAGTACCAGGGTAATTCCAACCGCAAATGTCTTGGGAATTGGGGAATACGCGATGACTATTCTAAACCCCGAGGCTATAAGTGATATAAGCAAAATACCCGCGGCAATTGAGCTTTTACAAAAAAATATAACAGCAAAAGAAACAAAGGTTTTAACTAAAAAAGGAAGTCTTATAGGAGAGACGGGAGATATATTCGTAGATGTTGATAACGGATGCCTCATTGTAGGCATTGAATATATTGCGGATATAACAGAAAAAAAAGTACGCATAATACCCAGGTCCTCCGTTATTACATACGGAAAAACTTTACTTGTTGTTGAAGATGATATTCAGGACAAGCTTTTCGACGATCCTTCCTCATTATTGGAAGGAAACGAGTTCGATTTCTCCACAGAGAACACTTCTATTTACACAGCAGGAGTACAATCCGGATTGGTGGAAGAGAGCACTGTGAGCGACTTTTGGCAGGAACCACAAAGTACAGCGATGGAAGAGACAGCATACACTATTTCCGGCGGTGAACAGCAAGAGACTGAAAAACAGGAGATTAGAAGCAGTGCCGCGGATCTATTTGAAGAAAGACAGCGTCAATATTTGAGAGGGAGAAAAGCTACAAGGATAATTACAGACAATCAGGGTAATACGATAATTAATGCAGGTGAAACGATTACCGATGAAATAATAGACAGAGCAAAGCAAAACGGGAAACTTGTCGAACTTGTTATGAATAATGAGGCATAGTTTCAGATCTAAAAGTAACGGGAATGCGCATAAACAAGCGCCCGTTTGTTTGCGGTAGGCCGGGCCGGGAGAATAATCCTGGCCTTATCTTTTAAAACGGTGTAAATAGCGCAGCAGTTCAACAAACCGTTTCACCAGCAGTATCGTTATACAATTTAATATGGAGTTGGTATTGTGTTAAAGTCTAAAAACTTTAGATTCTGGTTTTTAATTTTTGCGATACAAATCTTTATAGCATGTTTAATTCCGACCGCAGTACTTTTATTGCTTCCTTCGGCAGATATGCCGGTAAGCCTCGAAGTTGCAGGCCTTTCCATTAGTAATGTTGATATATCTGAAGCAAAGGGTATTCTAACCCGGCATTTTCGTGAGATTATTGAAAAAGGCGAGTTAATTTTTGAGTCGGACGGTAAACAGGAAAAAATTTCGTATACCGATTTTGAAGTACAAATTGAAATGGGGAGTACATTCAAGCAAATAGAAAAAGGCCAATACAAAAACCGTTATTTTCAGATGATCGGTAAAACACCCGAATACGAGGAAGAATATATTCCCGAAATATATTACAACGAAGCGAAACTGAAAAGCATTATTATAAAAATTGAAGATTTTTTCTTTCAAAAAGCAATTAAAGCCGGGCTTATGTTATTGGACGGAAATGTACGCGTATCCGCACACCAAAACGGACGTAAACTGAATACGGAAAAAACGCTGGATTATATAAAAGAACAATTAACAACAGATCCGTCCCAAAAAATAGTAATATCAGAAGAGGCCGTTCCGGGTTTATTTGACGTGATAGAACCTGAATACACAACAGATGAACTTAATGAGTTTACGCAAGTATATGCTAAAGAGCAAGGAGTGCTTCCGGCAGAAACGGCGGAGAGTTTTAAAAATATAATTGCCAGGGAGGGCTGTTATATAATAGGTTCCGGCCAGACAGTATCTTTTTTGGAAGATATGCCTTCGATTTCCGAATTGAAAGATCTTAATATGCTCCTGGCATCGGCACTGTATAAAGCGGTACTTCCTTTTGAAGATATTAAAGTCACCTGGAGAAAACCGTCAGCCCAGCCTATTCCCGAAGTTGAAGCGGGTTTTGAAGTAAGCCTTGAAGACGATGGTGATCTGAAATTTTTGAATGACTCGGATTATGCAATAGCAATAATATTTCAGGTAAATGACAATAATGAATGGACTATGGCTGTGGCAGGGAAGCCGGGCCTTAAAGCCGGAGAAATAAAAACCGAAAAAACAAAAATCATCCCGCCGGTAATATATTCACAGGACAATACACTGCCCGAGAAAGAACAAAAAGTGGTTGAACCGGGTAAAGATGGATTATCTGTAAGGGTCTACAGGATTATAAACGGAGAGTCCGCCATGTTGTATGAGGATGTTTACCCTCCTGTAGAAAAGGTTATTGCAATTGGTTCCGGCGTAAAAAAAGCCGATATCATAAAATAGGAAAACCAGAATTGTTCCGTCTGTTTCCTATCGAACTTCTTTATTAGTTACTTGGCAAAATTATGTTTTCCTATAGTCAGTATAATAGGTCTTGACCATATCCACTTACTTGTTGAAGTGGCAGGGTTGTAATAATATATGCACCCGTATGTCGGATCCCACCCGTTCAGAGCATCCCGCGCCGCTTTATAAGAAATGTTGGTTGGAACAAGATTAATCTGTCCATCGGCTACAACGTCAAACGCACCCGGCTGATATATAACACCGGCGATTGTGTTTGGGAATCTGCTGTCGTTGACACGATTTAAAACAACAGCGGCTACCGCAACTTGACCGGTATATGGTTCTCCTCTTGCTTCACCATGTATAAGTCGTGCCAGTAGTTCTACATCACCGCCTCCGCCCCTGTATTGTGTACCAGTTGGCAGGCCAAGCGCCGATAATGTTTCCGGACCGACAATTCCATCCACCTTTAAACCGTTTTTATACTGGAACTCTCTGACTGCCTTATAGGTCTGGTATCCGAAAATACCGTCAATGTTTCCCTTATAGTATCCCCATTGGCTTAACTTTTTTTGTATATTTATTACTTCTGTGCCCCTTGAACCATAATATGAAAGAACTGCCTGGCTGTATCCGAAAAAATCACGGAATCCATCGGTAAATACCGGATATACAAGACAAAAAGCCAAAATTAGTGCAGCAAACACTCTGATTAGTTTTTTCTTTTGCATAATTTCCCCCATTTCTGTTAGTTCAACAAGCTTCATCTAAATTTTGTGCATTAAATAATAATACTATTCCGGTTTTCACATGAAATGAATGGCAGGAAAGTGGAAAAATGGCTGCAAAGCCATTATCCACTCGTGTTATATATTTGTCTGCCGACTTTTCTTTGCCGGTACTGTGAGTTTAGAAAAATGGGAAAATCTGCTTGTCAAGCCCCGAGAGGAAAATAAAAATAAGTAAAATTAAGAGAAAATTATCGCAATCATCGTCTGTCGCAAGTAATATTATCAAACCAATCAAAATAAGATCATCAAGCTGTATTTTGCGAAAAAGCTCTTTTAAATCCGAAAATCCTGCTGATGGCCGCAAAGAAGATGTTTTCGGTCTTATGTTTGCATCCTTGTCGGTTGGAAGTGGTATGCGGGAGAGTTCATTTTTAGCACCTGACATCATAATAACCTCCCGTTTTTATTTGTTACCGCTTTTAAAATATCAGCTACTCTTAAAATATTAATACAGGTTTCACAGCGTTCTCTTCTTGTTTGGTTCAAAAATGGGTGAACCGAACGCAGCAGGTTTATTCTTGTATCCTGTATATTACTGGCCTGGCTTAGTATGTGCTGTATCTTGTTAATCCAGTCGACATCTTGTGACCGTATGGGGTTGTCTTCATTGCTATCAGGAAACGTTCTCTCAACAGCCTGTTGATCCGATTGCACGGGCGCGGCCTCGCTTGGGCCATTGAATGAACCAATCAACCGGCGAATCCCGTCCTGAGCTTCACGACTGCTAAGCATATCAGAAATCTGCCGTATTTTATCATCCATACCTTCGCTCATTGGACGTAAACCTCCTTTTGGCCTCCTTATTTCCTTGTTTTATTATTATGCGTCAATGCAGCATATTACGAATTTTTTTTATTATTAAATCACCGTCCCGGCCCAAAATCTGGCGTATTTTTTGTATGTCGGATTCCGAAACCCGGTCTTTTAACTCGGCCACATTTATCCCAAGCTCACGAAGACGGTTTTTATCATACTCATCTAATTTTACAAGTACTTCGTCGATATCAATGTTTTGGATTCTTCTTTTGAGCTCGGCAGGAGTTTCCCGATGAAGTATTTCCAGGCCCTTCTCAATCTTTTTTTTAGTTATCTGTCCTTGTAAATAGTTTGAAAAATCAGTCATGAAATCACCTCTGTAGAATGTTACAGTCACATTTTATGCAAGAGATGCTTTCAATGTGACAGGAATAAAATAAAATGCGTTTACATTACGTTAGTATCAATGCTATAATACGCATAACAAATAAAGCACCCGGCTGTTTAAACCCGGGGTGTTCGTTTAGCTTCGCCGCAGTGGTTTCCTATGCGGCCAATGCGTTGATTTTACTGAAATTTCTTCTGTTTAAAAAAAAATCCGCAGGGTATGATGATCTTAAGGGGTGTTATTAAATGAATGATGTAATAATTATTGGAAAAGGGCCTGCCGGAATTTCCGCAGCACTGTACACAATAAGAGCTAATTTAAAAACCCTAATTATAGGCTTGAATGACAGCACTCTCCATAAAGCAGACATGATTGAAAACTATTATGGATTTCCGCAGCCCATTTCCGGAAGACAGCTTTTGGAAAACGGCGAGAAACAGGCTTTACGATTGGGGGGGAAGATATTAAATGAAGAAGTTATAGGAATAGAAAAAGAAGATGTTTTTGTTGTAAAAACCGTAAAAGGAAGTTACCGCGCGTTGTCGGTCCTTATTGCTGCCGGTCAGAAAACAGCGGACGTAAAAATAAAAAACCTCAATAAATTTGAAGGCAAGGGAATAAGCTATTGCACAACATGCGATGGTTTTTTTTACCGCGGCAGGAAAGTTGGTGTTCTTGGTTACAAGGATTTTGCACTGCACGAAGCAATTGAGCTTATTCCTTTTACAAATAACATAACCATATTTACAAACGGTCGAAGCCCTGAATTTTCAGCGGATTCTTCTGAACTTGCAGGTAAGTTTGAACTTAACGAGAAACCGATAAGTGCTTTTGAAGGCGGCGATTTTTTAGAAAGAGTGGTATTTCAGGACGGTTCCGTATATCCGCTTGACGGTGTTTTTATTGCTTACGGAAGTGCATCAACTATAAATTTTGCACTTAAGATGGGAATATTAACAAAAAACCGTGCAATTGCCGTTAACGAAAACCAGGAAACGAATATAGAAGGCCTTTTTGCCGCGGGCGACTGCACAGGTGTTTTTAAACAAATTTCGGTGGCAGTAGGTCAGGGCGCTATAGCGGGGAGACGAATGATAGAATACGTACGGAGTAAAAAATAAATCGCTTAGATCGTTAGTTAATCCAATTCAAGATAATGAGTGAAGTTTAGGTTATGGCTTTCACAGTATTTTATTAGCGCAAAAATCATTTTCTTGCCGCCCCCTACACCTGTGTTTAGGAAACGGTAAAGGTGAGCGGGATCAACTCCTAATTCCCTCCCGAAAAGATTGTAATTGCCATGGCAGTTTTTTTTCATAAGCTCAAGCATTTTTTTATTGTTTATTCTTCTTTTCATAGTGATTACCCACTAGTGAATATTTACCATAACGTCTGAATCTATATTATCCGATATGTCGTTTTTTGTAAAGGAAAACACAATTTTCACGAGCCATGTTCTGGAGCATGTCGCCCGTCGTCACCGAAAGCACCCGAATCAGAGCCGCGTACCTACCGGAACGCGGCAGCAATGGCTAGACCCGTAATCACCCGCTGTTTATCTGGTTGAATTAGCACAGTAATTTTGAAGAACTATTGTACAATAAAAGGAAACTATAGCGAAAATGCAGCATAGAGATATATTGTCAGAGCGAGGACAAGCAAGTCGACTGTTTGAGCAAAAATGCTACATACAAAAATATATCAAAGCATTTTTGCGAGTTTCGACTTGCCCGAGCTGAACTATATAGCTCTTGCAAATGAAGCTCTTTGTTGACGTTATTGTACAATAGTTCGTAAGACAATTTTCAAACATTATTCCCACGGGTCCTGCTTCGGGTGTTTCGTTTCCTTGGTCGACAAAGCACATA
>JAAYBO010000325.1 GCA_012730095.1 Clostridiaceae bacterium | reverse complement strand
CCAGCCCGAGCTTAGGCGGGGCTTGGAAAAAATCGGCAACAGCGGTTTCCGTAGTTTCCTTACGTTTGATGAAGATGCTGATCAGCTTCGCACCACTGCGTCAATTGAGGATATTGTCAAATGCTGCAAGCACTTTTCAGAAGAATATATCGGCGCACTTATAGTGATAGAAAGGAATACAAAAATCGGTGACGTAATAAATACCGGAACTCCAATGGATTCTCTTATATCTTATGAGCTTCTTACAAATATTTTTACTCCCCATGCGCCGCTGCATGACGGCGCGGTTATTATCAGAGACAACAAGATTAAAGCGGCGGCATGCTACCTTCCGTTAACGGAAAACCCAAGCCTTAGCCGTGAGCTTGGAACACGCCATAGAGCCGCTCTTGGAATCACAGAGGTATCGGATGCAATAGCTATTGTGGTTTCCGAAGAATCAGGGAAAATATCTTTTGCACATAACGGGGGCTTAACACGAAATTTAACGCCTGACACGCTGCGTAAAGCATTGTATCGCTTCCTTCTTGATAAGAGCTCCGCAAAGAAAGTACGCTTTTTATTCAGAAAGGTCAAGGATGATGAAGAATAGGCGCATAAGCATAAATACTATTTTTGAAAAAGATTTGGTTCTTAAGATTATATCGGTGCTTATTGGAATTTTAATCTGGTTTGTAGTTCTTGACCAGCAAAATCCAATGAGTGAGCACACGCTTTCTGTTCCGCTGCGTACAAATAAGGAAGTGCTTGCCGGTAAAAATATCAGCATGGTTTCTTCAACCATTCCCGATACTATAAATGTAGTGATAAAGGGAAGAAGGCAGAGGCTTGAAAAGGTTTCAACCAGTGATTTCCAAGCATTTTTGGATTTTAGCGGCATTGAAAGCACAGAACAGACAACAATGAATATACCCATTCCTCAGTATAATGGAGACCAGGATATCATTATTACCGATGTCTATCCTAAATCAGTTAAAATTTCGCTGGAGAAAATAATACGCAAAGAGTTTCCAATAAATATCAGATGGTCCGGTTCGCTTCCGGAAGGATACGAAGCAGTTAATATAAAGCTTAACCCCGATACGGTATTTTTACAAGACCTTGAAAGCATTATAAACAATATTGAAAGTGTTGCCGTTTCAATAGAACGTGAGCAGCTTATTAAAAGCGCTTCAATGAACAGGCGTATTGAAGTGTATAATAAAGACGGTAAAATAATACCTTCACTGGACGGGAGTTTTCAGACGAACATAAGTTATAATATAGCCAAAACAGTACCCGTGGCTACAACCGTTAAAGGAAAACCAAAGGAAGATTTTTATGTAAAAGATTATAAATTATCCCGCAACACGGTACAGATAATAGGAAGCTATGATATTATCAAAGATATTAGTGTGATTAATGCCGAACAGCTCGATGTCGACGGAGTCGAAGGCTCCTTCAGCAGGGAACTTGAGCTTAAGATCCCTGAGAATGTACAGCTTTATAACAGTAACAGTGTGATATCCGCCCAGGTTAATATAGAACGTTATTCATATAAAACAATTTCAATACCAAAATCGTCAATTACAATATTCGGCGGTGATGTGACCGGCAGGATTAAATACAGGATTGCGGAGGATGAAATATCATTTGCAATAAAAGGCCCCGGCGAAATATTAAACACTGTTGATGCAAAAACTATTAAGGGGTTTGTAAATGTATCCGAGCTAAGCGAGGATAAAGGAACTTTTGATGTGCAGATATCCCTGCCTTCCGGAATTTACATAGACGGCAGCGTTATAGTTACCGTTGAAACCGAGACTACAGTTCTGTCCGAAGAAATAGATGAACCTGAACCAACGCCTTCACCAATACCCGACGAGGATACTCTTGAGGAAGAGCCTTTTGAAAAACCTCAATAATCTTTTTCTTTTTCTTGTTTACATATCATCCATATGCTAAAATATCTAGGGTGACTAAAAAGGCCGTTGGAGGTAGATATGGACACAAAAGAAATATTGCGTTTATTGCCGGGCTTATTAGGTGGAATCGCCATATTTTTATATGGTATGAATATGTTAGGCGAAGGGCTTCAGAAGGTGGCGGGCGAACGGCTAAGGCATATAGTCGGTCTTCTGACAACCAATCCACTGATTGGGATTCTGGTCGGAATAGTGGTTACGGCCCTTAT
>JAAYBO010000039.1 GCA_012730095.1 Clostridiaceae bacterium | reverse complement strand
ATTTCCTTGCCAACCAATTCCCGAAGTACTTCCGGAACTACAACTGTCCCATCCCTGCGCTGGTACTGTTCAAGAATCGCCGGTAAAATGCGGCTTGTAGCAAGCCCTGATGCATTAAGGGTGTGCACAAGTTCGGTTTTTCCTGATGCTGAGCGTCTGAATCGTATATTTCCTCTTCTTGCCTGGTAATCATAAGCATTGGACGCAGAGCTGACTTCCTTGAAATCATTCATGCTTGGTATAAATACTTCAATATCTAAAGTTTTTCCCATAGAAGCACTGCAGTCTTTCGCCGCCAGCTTTGAAACTCTATGATAAAGGCCTAACCCGCGAACAAGCTTTTCGGCCTTATCAACAAGTTCATCCAATGCCATTTCAGATGTTTCCGGAGTTGTATATTGGAACATTTCAACTTTATTAAATTGATGGCCTCGGATCATTCCCCGTTCCTCCGAGCGATAGCTTCCCGCCTCCTTACGGTAGCAGGGAGTATATGCGAAATACTTTTTAGGAAGCTCTTCTTCTTTTAATATTTCGCCTCTATGGTAATTTATCAGCGCTGTTTCCGCAGTAGGTAATATGAACTGCATATTCTCCCCGGCTTCTGCAGCTTCGACCTTAAATACATCATCGGTGAATTTTGGGAATTGACCGGCAGTATATCCGCACTCGTAAGTAAGGATATGGGGCGGCAGCATAAACATATATCCATCTTTAATATGCTCTCTGATAAAATAATTTAAAAGAGCCCACTCTAATAAAGCCCCATCTCCGGTATAGACCCAGAAACCATTACCCCCTATTTTCGCACCGCGTTTATAATCAATTAATCCAAGACTGGTAGCAAGCTCGACATGATCCTTAGGTTCAAAATCAAATTCGGGTTTTTGTCCCCAATGCCTTAATACCTGGTTGTTCTCCTTTCCTCCGGAAACAACGTCTTCGGCAGGAATATTCGGAAGTGCAGACAAAAACGTATTAATTCTGCTTTCTAACTCACGCAGCTGTTCATCATTTTCCTTAATAATTCCGGATAAAGACTTCATCTCCGCCAGCAAATCCGTTATATCTGTTCTTTCTTTTTTTAATCTGGGTATGTCATCGGAGACCTTGTTTCTTCTTGCTTTTTTTTCATCGTTCAGGACTATAAGCTTTCTTCTTTCCGAATCCCATTCAAGCAATTCGGTGAAGTCAACCTCGTCGATTCTTTTCAACAATGCTTTTTTAACTTCGTCGGGATTATTTCTTATCCTGTTTATGTCCAGCATAATACTCACCTTTCCTTTTGTACATATAAGTATAAAATTTGAAGTGACGGAAGAAATTGTTCAGATTTCAACGCATCGTTTATATACTTCTTATTTCTATCGTAAGTTATCAAATTTATTCTGCGCCTTGTTAAATGCTTCAAGTTCTTCAATGGATAACTCTTTCAGCGGCTTTCCTTTACGGATTTCTTTTGAATAAACATAGGAATGATCCCTTGAATATATCCCTGTCAATATAAAACCGTTCTTTTTTTCATCCATAGCGGCAATTGAAAAACTCATATCATTTCCTACATTGTCAAATGCATTATAATTTACAATTCCAACATGCTGAATACAATGCTGGATCTTTTTTTCTATCTCTTCAAGACGCCTGTGTGTGTCAGAATATAGCTGCGTTTTTAATTCTTCCAATTCATCCAGATATGTCATCATCAATTTCTCAACATCATTTTCTCCCAATCCATGCATGAATCTATTATATTTTTTTATTAAGCCGTTCAGCTTGAAATTCTGAACAAGTAAAAAAACTATAGCCAAAAATGCAAGAACAAAGGTGATATAAAGTATATACTCATCCATTTTTATCCCTCCGACATTTAAAATGAGGTGAAATACCCGTCTTACCTCTATAAAGGTGCCTGAAGCATACCGGTAAGATATATTAGTTGCAAAACTTACGATACCAGGTACTTGCTATAGTTAGTTTAATATATTGTATTACCGCAGCATTTAAAATGCAAGGCAAAAGTAAACGCTTTATTTAAACAAGACGGAAGAAATTGCTCAGTAATTTCAACACGTCTGGATACACAGGCTAACAGTACAAACGGGAGTGTAATGTCTATTTGGTCAACAGCTCTACTATGCGTTCAAACTCGTCATTTGAGTAATATTCGATAATTATTTTTCCTTTATTTTTATGATGCTGCAAATTAACTTTTGTTCCTAAAAAGCTTTTTAATTTTTCTTCAATTTCAAGAATTGAAGGATCATTTATATCAGGTTTTCTTTTTATTTTATCTTTTTTATTATTCTGTTTCTTAACATACTCTTCTGTTTCCCTGACACTAAGCTGTTTTTCCGCTATATACGACGCAAGATCGTTTTGTTTTTCCTCATCATCAATGGTAATAAGTGTACGGGCGTGCCCTGGGGTGAGCAATTCTTCTACGATCATATCCCTGACTTTTTCAGATAACGATAACAACCTTACCGAATTAGCGATGTAGGCTCTGCTTTTCCCTACAAGGTTCGATATATTTTCCTGCGTCAATCCATGTTCATTAATTAATTTCTGATACGCTTCAGCTTCTTCAATCGGATTTAAATCCTCCCTTTGAATGTTTTCCACCAATGCAGTTTCCATTATTTCAAGGCTTGACATGTCTTTAACAATAGCCGGAATTGTTTTTAATCCCGCTATTCTGGCTGCCCGCCATCTTCTTTCCCCTGCGACAATAGAATAACCATTGGATTCCCTTTTTACAATTATCGGCTGAACTACACCGTGTTTTTTTATCGATTCGGCAAGCCCTTTAAGCTTGTCCTGGTCGAATCTTTTCCTCGGTTGCCCTGTGTTAGGAATAATGTCATTAATTCTCAGCTCGCTTAAAGCCGATGAACCATCAAGTATGTTTTCCGAATCTAAAAGAGCTCCGAGTCCTTTTCCCAACCCTTTCCTCATTTTTATACCTCCGAATATTCAATTACTTCATCTGCAAGCTCCATATAGCATTCCGCTCCCCGAGATTTGGGATCATACAATATTATTGGAAGACCGAAACTTGGAGCTTCACTAAGGCGAACATTCCTTGGAATAATAGTTCTGTAAACTTTATTTCCAAAATATTTTTTTACCTCTTCAACAACCTGTATAGACAAATTCGTTCTTGAGTCAAACATAGTAAGAACAACACCTTCAACCGTAAGCCCCGGATTAAGATGTTTTTGCACTATCTTGACCGTACTCATTAGCTGGCTTAATCCCTCAAGCGCATAATACTCGCATTGAATCGGTACAAGTATGGTATCAGCTGCCGTAAGCGCATTTACAGTTATTAACCCAAGTGACGGCGGACAGTCTATTATAATAAAGTCGTAGGCATTTCTGATTTGTTCAAGTGCGAACTTTAAACGTGTTTCACGTGAAATAACAGAAACAAGCTCAACTTCCGCACCGGCAAGTTGAATGTTAGACGGAGAAATATGTAAATTTTTGATGTCTTTATGGTGAATTAGCGTGTTTTCAATTGGAACATCGTTTATTACTACATCGTAAACAGAGTTATTGAATTGTTTCTTGTCAACACCAAGACCGCTTGACGTATTTCCCTGCGGATCTATATCAATAACCAATACCTTTTTATTTTTTACAGCAAGACATGAGCTAAGATTAACTGCTGTTGTTGTTTTTCCCACACCGCCTTTTTGATTGGCTATTGCAATAATTTTCGCCACGTCTAATCACCTCATATTGATACTAAACCGTTTTAATCACATTTAGCCAGGCAGAGGATGGATCCCCGCCCCATCACTTTTAATCATATTTCAAGCTTTTTAATTATATCATATGATATGGAGTATGAAAACCAATGAAGCTAATAATATGGTTATCTGTCAGGGAATTCGTTAATGATCAAACGTGCATCATTCCCTTAAAAGAACTAATGTGCATAGTGGAATGTAACTTAGAGATAGTAACAGGTTTTTACGCCTCGTT
>JAAYBO010000324.1 GCA_012730095.1 Clostridiaceae bacterium | reverse complement strand
TATTCAACGTTAAGCCTTACACCGGTGATCTCTTGAATTTTCTGACCTATCGGAGTATCCCAGGCAGGTATCGGTCCTGAAAGAGGAGTGGCATTAAACATTGTGATTTCTTTAGGTAACGGAGGAAGTTTGTCTTCTGTCTTCTCAGTTGTACCCTCTGTTGTCGTAGTTGTTCCGCCTTGAGGTGCAGGTACGCATCCTGCAGCAATAATCAGCAATACAAGGAACAGTGCGAGAAATGAGCTTAACTGTCTAATTTTCATGATTATTTACCTCCTTTAATATTAACATGTTTATCACATGTATTGCACATTTGACATATGGATTAAAATAACCTTTGCATTATAAACAAATAATACAAACCGCATAAAGTAATTGTCCGGATATGCGCTTTAGTGCCCAAAGGAGTTTGCATTAAGAAAAGCCGTGGAGTTGTCCAAAAGATGTGGCTTATTATTAACAGAATCGTCTGTATGCCTTAATGAGATGCCGACACTGCAGTAAACGTTGTATGATGTTATACATCTTTTTGTAAAAATTAAGGCATTCATTTTACCTCATGTCATTCCTGCTGATGAGAACCATGATTGCCTTTCTGATCGCTGCCGCTTTTTATTTCCTTAATCTTATCGATTGTCGTAAGAATATGTTCACGCATCAACGCAACAGCCGCCGTTTCGTCTTTATTCCTTATTGCGTCCAGGATCTTCCGGTGATAATACAGGCCTCCTTTATATCCTGTAAGCCGAATGATTTCCTCCATAGTATTTTTCAACATATCATGAATTATGGCAATAACTTTGATAATAACGCTATTATGTGACGCCATGGCAACTGCGGTATGAAAGCTAACATCAGCCGCTGCAAAGGCTGAAATGTTTCCCCTGCGTTCTTCCATTTTATGAATGACTTCGTTCATCCTGTCAATATCTTGTTCATCAGCTCTTTGAGAAGCCAGCCTTGCACTTTCTATTTCGATGATGTAACGAAACTCGAGCATTTCTGAAAGGCTTGCTCCTTCTATCATTAAAACCGGCAAAAGGGCATTCATATATTCATCAGGGAGAACTTCTGAAACAAACGTTCCTTCTCCCCTGCGGATAAACAGAACACCCATACCAACCAGCCGGTGTATGGCTTCTCGGACAGAAACTCTGCTAACACCAAATAAATCCGCTAATTCAAGCTCACTCGGAATTTTTTCGCCAGGGGACCATTCACCTGAAATAATATGTTTCTTCAATTGTTCAAATATTTCATCACTGATACGTTTTTGCTTGATAACGGTGATAGCCATAACTTCCCCCTGATAAGTTGTATCATGTATTACAACTGATGGAAAAAGTATACCATAAATTTTTTCCTTATGCAATACTCAATTCATGTTAGGTGCCAAAAGATGTATATTTAATGGATCGTATTGATTTGTGCGGCTTTGATGACACAGGAATGTCATTTTACAGCAATATCTTTGCCATGATTATCATTACAATAAAATATATTCGTTTTCTGCATGAAACATACTATTTCTCTTTTATTATCAACGCGATAAACTATGAATAAGATTAATGAACGAATAAAAAATATACCGCTTTTCCCAAGTGATTAAATTTCACACTTATACTTTAAATATACTATCCCTCTAAATTAATTCTTTTAGGTCTTTTATAAAATTAGTTATTGGTCTAACATAGTTTTTCATGCCTATATGGGCAGATGCATTAATGTATATTGGACTATTATCCGGTAAATATAAAATCGCTCTATGGCTGCCCATTTCTGTTATTTTATCGTCTGAAAGATCTTTATCATACGTAATCACATGCCATAATTCTCTGATTTTATGTCTATTCAGCAAATCTAAATCTGTTGTGTACGTTTGTTTCCATCTTTCTCTCAATGTCCTTTTGCAACTAATACCAATAATCCAACCGTCTCTACATTTTATCCATCGGTCAATTTCGAGACCTGTTGTAAAATGCTCTGGAGCTGATATTGTCGGAATTTTAAAATAATTTAATATAAAAGATGTTACAGACTCTAAACTCGAACCTGCTCTCCCTTTTCTTTTTTGTCCAAGTCTTCGTTCAAACTCCTGACAAAATGCTGACATTATTATTGCTTCATCTTCATCTTTTAGATTTGATAAATTCTCATTAATATATGATTTAAGATTAATGTATTCTCTTACCACTTCTGCTCTTTCTGCTGCCAGACATCCTTCTGTACCTAGGTCATCCCATAAATTAATAATGGTTGCAAGTCCATTTTCACCTTTAGTATCAAATAATTCTTTCGCAACTGTTTCTACAAATTTTTTATCATCACTGGGTATTCGTGATAAACTAATATTTATAGGAATCATTAATTTTTCACTCGTACATTTTTTTGAATAATTTCGGATGCTTCCGTATTTATTAATCCCATTGATCCGGGAAATTCAGTTTTTTAAGCTTCGGGAATTTAATATTGAATGCTTCCACTTCTTCCTTTGGTATATATTTAAATACTTCGGACTCATGGAATTTTCCTTTTATACCTTTCATGCTGCCTTCGAAAAGTTCGATTCCCATAAATGCGTCAAAGTTTTTACCATCAGCGGTGGTGATGCTAAAATGGTCATTGGTTTTAAAGCCTATCCGGGGATAATAATCCGGTTCCCCGAAGATGATAATCCCTTTATACCTTTTTTCAGCAGCAATCTTCATTGTATGCCTTATTAACAGCTCACCGACTCCGCGCCCCTGCCAATCTGGATCTACGCACAGAGGCCCGAACGTTATCATCTCGTGCGTCACATCACCGTCAACAACACGTGATTTAGTATACATGATACAGCCTATTATCCTGCCGTCCTTTACCGCCACCCTGCTTAACTCCGGGAGATAGTCCTCGTGCTGCCGCAGTTTATGCACGAGGTAATGCTCATCGCATCCCGGCCGGAACTTATTCCAAAAGGCACGCTGCGTCATCCGCTCTACCTCGTACCAATCCGATTCCGTCTCCATCCTGATTTCTATCTCTTCAGCCGTCAATTTTTTCTTTTTTTCCGGAAACCATCCGAATTCAAGCCTTACTTTTTTTCTTTGCAGATCGTCATTCCGGTAGCAGCAGGTATCAAAACCAACCAATGTAAAGCCTTCATGCAGGTAAAAGTCTATTGCGTTCACATTGCAGGACTGCGTTTCGAGTATGACCGCCCGCCTCCGTTCCCTTCGCGCCTGCTCCCTGACGATCTCAATGAGGGCATGGCCGATTCCCCTCCGCCGGTAGCTTTCTTCCACCCACAGTTCCGTTATCCGCAGGCGGTTGGACCATAATTCGCGATCCGTCTCGATTGCGGCGATAAGCATGCCATCAACCAGCACGCCCCAGGCATATGCATTCTTCCAGTGATCATCATACAGCTTGTCCGGAAAATTATTCTCTTCCTGTGTGTGTTTGACCGGTTCAGTGAAGTATTTTTTTTCGATAACCGCGGAAAATCCATTATCCGTCTTATTGACTATTACGTCATAATACATATCCGTCGTGTATTCTATCGGGATTACCGTTCCCTTCCACTTTTCCTTCGGTAAGTGTACGATTTTGTATTCCATATTTTGCACCTCACAGTCTTTATATTATTATACTATACAGGAGCAGGTCCATCACTATTTCAACACGGATAGAAAAAAAGTTACACGGTTTAATCACAAAGCCAGGAAAAAATTACTCTGACCTATGGCACCCTGATCTTCAGCCATTTTGCGGGCTTTTTCGGTACAAACTCTTCATCAGCGGCGTCCTTCTCCAGTGCACTCATCAAGTCCATTGCTTCAGCAGCACTCAGCTTGCCTTCTTCGATCATTTTTAAAATTTGCATTCTTTCTTCGACTATATTTTTCAAACGTCGTTTAAAATCAAATTAATTTATTTAATATTTATTTGTCCGCAAATTTAAAATTTTAATTTATAAATTAATAATATTTATATTATTAATAGTGTCAATAGTCTAATTAAAATTTTTTAGAATTATTTATACTTTATTTGATAATATTGAAGTATATTTTATTTTTATGGTTCCTAACACGAGGGTGAAAGAAAAAGAATTGAAAGGCATCATGGATTCATGGGAATCATTACGGTTAAAAAACCAGGGGACGTTTTACCCGGT
>JAAYBO010000323.1 GCA_012730095.1 Clostridiaceae bacterium | reverse complement strand
TGTTTCAAAATCCGGACAGGCAGATCTGTAAAAACACAGTAGGAGAAGAAATACGGTTTAGCCTTGATATTGCGTTCACGGATAAGAGTATGATAGAAAAGCGGCTTTTTGAGACACTCTCACTGTTTGATTTCGACGCGGACAGCAATCCTTTCCATTTAAGCCGCGGAGAAAGGCAGCAGGTGGCTCTTGCTTCAATTATTGCCGCAGAACCTGAAATCCTTATTCTGGACGAACCTACCACAGGATTGGATTATGTGGAATGTATGAAGATAATGTCCATCATCAAAAAACTTAACGACAAAGGTATAACCATTATTATGGTCTGCCATGACATGGAGATTGTTCTTGATTTTGCGCAGCGTGTCCTTGTGCTTGCGGAAGGAAGGCTTATTGCCGACGGAAAGACGAGGGAGATTTTTCAAATGGAAGAGATTCTCAGGCAGGCTTCGCTTCTACCGCCTCAGATTGCACGCCTCGCTGCAAGGTTCGGGTTTGATGATGTATTTTATGTTGATGAAATGACGGATATCGTTTTAAAAAGGATAAAGAATCGGAGGAAAAGGACAGGATGAAGGGCTTTTTTGATTATGTACCGGGCAGTTCGTATTTACACCGGCTAAATCCGCTGACAAAACTTCTTTTGGCTCTGATGATTTGCATTGCCGCCTTTATCAGCGCAAATCATTTATTCCTGATTATGCTGATAGTTTTAAATCTGAGTATAGGAGCTCAGGCCGGCATATTCACCCGGAGCGTTATGCTGCTTAAAGGGCTTTTTAAGCTCTGTATTATTATTTTTCTGCTTCAGGTTTTATTTATCAGGGACGGAAATGTGCTGGTAAAACTGCCTCTAAACATATTTATAACCGATGGAGGAATTTCTTCCGCGTTAATGGTTGTCTTTCGTCTGGTCACGGCTACAATGCCCCTTGCCCTTATGCTTTCGATTACACAGGTTAATGATTTGTCCAATGTGCTCGTAACAAAAATTGGAATACCGTATCCATACGCTTTCGCATTAACGACTGCGATGCGTTTTATACCTGTATTTGCAAATGAAATGACGGGAATAATCGAAGCGCAGACATCAAGAGGTGTGCAGATGGACACAGGAAACATTTTTAAAAAGATAAAGCTCGTGCTGCCGTTGTGCGTACCGCTTCTGATTACATCGGTAAGAAAAATCGAAGGAAGCGCGATATCCGCCGAGTTACGCGGGTTCCATTTACGTACGAAAAAAAGCTGCTATAAAAAATATGTGGTAAACATAAACGATATCTGTGTTATAATGTTTTCTGTTGTAATTGTTGGCTCAGCGATACTTGTGAATAGTGTTTTTTAGGTTTTTGAGCCGGATTTGGATGGCAAATGTTTGCGGAGCATATATGTTTGACGGCAAACGAAAAAATAAATGACATTACAAGAAGGGTGAATGACTTGAAAGAAATACTGCTGGGTAATACTGCCATAGCTCTCGGGGCTGTTACGGCCGGGGTCAGGGTTGCCGCCGGATATCCGGGAACACCATCGACCGAAGTGCTGGAGGGTGTGGCAAAATACAATACTGACGGGAAAATCAGCGTAGAGTGGTCCACCAATGAAAAAGCCGCCCTTGAAGTGGCGGCGGGAGCGTCCTGGAGCGGAGTCCGGGCGATTGTTACAATGAAGCAGGTAGGTTTGAATGTTGCGTCCGATCCTTTGATGAGCCTCGGCGTTATAGGTACAAAGGGGGGAATGGTGATCGTTGTCGCGGATGATCCAGGCCCGATATCATCACAAACCGAACAGGATACAAGGCATTTTGGTAAATTTGCGAATATTCCCGTTCTTGATCCGTCATCTCCGGAAGAAGCGTATGAAATGACAAAATATGCTTTCGAACTGTCGGAGAAGCTGCATCTGCCGATCATTTTACGGCCGACAACAAAGGTTTGTCACAGCAGCGGTACCATTGAAGTGGATACTGAAGTATATCAATATGAACCGGAAGGTTTTGTAAAGGATCCGAAATGGGTCATATTTCCGCCCCTTTCCTACCGGCGCCATCTTGAAATTGAACAGCAGCAAAAAGAGATATCGGCTCTCTTTTCCCAGCTTCCCTTTAACAGGATCGAAGGGAACGGCCGGATTGGAATTGCGACGGGAGGCGCTACCTATGCAGTTGTCAGGGATATCGTTGAATCCTGTGAGTTGGATGTGACTATTCTTAAGTCAGGTGCGGTTTTTCCTCCGCCCGATCAATTGTACGGTGAATTTTTACAAAGGGTTGAAAAGGTGCTTGTTCTTGAGGAATTGGATCCGGTGATCGAGGAACAGCTTTACCATATAATGGCCGTAAGAAAAATCGAAAAGCCGATCCGGGGCAAACTGGATGGCTTTGTGAGCCCTGCCGGGGAATTGAGATTTGAGAATACACTAAAAATTATAGAAAAATTCATCGGAAGGAAACTAAAGAGCGTTGAGAACGAGTCCGGAATGGTTTTCCCTCAGCGTCCGCCGGTTCTTTGTGCGGGATGCCCTCACCGGGCAAGTTTCTATGCGGTAAAAAAAGCGATGCGTGGCAAAAAGTCTGTTTTCTGCGGGGATATAGGCTGTTATACACTTGGGAACGGAAAACCCCTTGAAATGACGGATACCTGCCTTTGCATGGGTGCCGGCATCACGGTTGCGCAGGGGATAAAAAAAGCGGAGCCTGATACGAATGTATTTGCCTTTATCGGCGACAGCACCTTTTTTGCATCGGGGATGACGGGGCTGGCCAATGCGGTATACAACGGAACAAAAATAAATGTGATTGTGCTTGATAATTCAACGACGGCGATGACAGGGCATCAGCCTCATCCGGGAATAGGCCGGACGATGATGAATACATCGTCACCGAAGATTGATATATTTTCCGTGGCAAAATCATTGGGTGCGGAGTTTGTTGAAAAAGTAAATCCGTTTGAATTCGATCTGGCGGTAAAAACAGTCAGAGAAGCATCGGAAAAAAAGGGCGTCAGTGTTGTTATTTTTGAAGCTCCCTGTGCGGCGCTGGTTAAACCCGACAATGTATGTGCTGTGGAGGATTGCACCGGATGTAAAAAGTGCATCCGGGAAATCGGCTGTCCGGCTCTTACCGTCAGAGACAGGAAAGTGGAGATTAACCGCGCTTTGTGTAATGGCTGCGGGCTTTGTACAAATGTATGTGATAGAATAATCAGGTTGTAAAAATTAGGTAAAAGCCAAAAAAATGGTTGTGAAATGAATACAGGTTATGGAGATTTATTTTGCCAAACCTGAAATGAATAATGAAAGCGAAGATTTTCCGGTAATCTATACAACAGGAGGACAGGAACATGGATATTTTAATCACCGGAGTGGGTGGTCAGGGAACCATTCTTGCTTCGAAGATTTTGGCGTATGCATACGTCATTGAAGGAAGAAACGCACGAACAGGAGAAACCATAGGTATGAGCCAGCGCGGAGGCTGTGTTGTCAGTCATGTAAGAGCCGGGAATGCTCATTCTCCGTATATACCGGTCGGAGGAGCCGATTTGCTGCTTTCGTTTGAACTGTGTGAGGGAGCAAGAAGAATTTCGTACCTGAAAAAGGATGGTTTTGCCATTGTAAACACCGCATCCATCATCCCGGTATCAACGGCATTGGGAATGGCGGATTATGATGCGGAAAAAATAACGAAGTATATATCGGAAAACAGTAATGCGATATTTATCGATGCGGACAAGCTTGCACGGGAATGCGGATCTTTCCGGGCTGTCAATACGGTTCTTATTGGTGCAGCCTGTGGACTGGGAGTTCTGGGACTATCCAAAGACAGCATCGTACAGTCAATTAAGAAAAACATCAAGGCTAAATACCTTGACTTAAATATTAAAGCGTTCCATTCCGGGATGAAAACGACAGAGGAGATGAAAGAAAAATGCAAAGTAATATAGAGTTTTCCGTACTGAAGCATGCAATTGATTATGCGGCAGCGAACAGCCCGTTCTACAAAAAGATCTTCTCAGAAAACAACATCAATACTGATAATATAACTTCAATAGAAGATTTTCAAAAGCTTCCGTTCAGTGACAAGTATGATCTGCGTGATGCTTATCCGTTGGGACTGCAGGCCGTTCCGGATGAAGAGGTTGTAAGAATTCATTCTTCTTCCGGAACAACGGGGAATCCGGTCATAATTCCCTATACGAAGGAAGATGTGGAGGACTGGGCAACAATGTTTGCCCGCTGTTACGAGTTTGCGGGTATTACAAAGAGTGACCGGATACAGATTACACCGGGTTATGGGCTGTGGACCGCAGGTATTGGCTTCCAGGCGGGGTGTGAAAAGCTTGGCGCGATGGCAATCCCGATAGGACCCGGAAATACGGAAAAACAGATTCAGATGCTGATAGATCTGAAATCCACTGTACTCTGTTCAACATCATCCTATGCGCTTCTTCTTGCAGAAGAAATCGGAAACCGGGGACTGAAGAGCAAAATCGCGCTGAGGCGTGGGGTTATCGGTTCCGAACGCTGGGGAGAGCGAATGCGGCAGCGCATATCCGACGGGTTGGATATCGATTTGTTTGACATATATGGATTGACTGAGGTATATGGTCCGGGGATAGCAATTGATTGCGAAAAACATGAAGGAATGCATTATTGGAACGACTTTATGTATTTTGAAATTATTGACCCGAAGACCGGTGAGGTTCTCCCCGATGGAGAGTTTGGCGAGCTGGTGATTACAACACTAAGAAAAGCCGCGGCTCCATTAATCCGTTACCGTACCCATGATCTAACAAGGATAATCCCGCATCGATGCAGCTGCGGCAGGGAATATCCCATGATAGACAGGATTTCCGGAAGAACCGACGACATGATTAAAGTAAAAGGTGTAAACATTTATCCCGGTCAGATTGAGGAAGTGTTAAATTGTGTGAACGGGCTTTCAAGCGAATATCAGGTGATAATTGAGCGTATTGACGGAAAAGACAGAATGACGCTGAAAGTGGAAACGATACAGGACGCAGACAGGCAAAAGGTTATGAAAGAAGTACTGCAAATGTTCAAGAGTAAAATTGGTATACGGATTTTTTGTGATTGCGTGAATATTGGTGAACTGCCGCGTTCGGAAAAGAAAACCCGTCGTATATTTGATTGCCGGGATTAGGATAACCTTACCCTGCTGCCATCGGTTTCACCGAGTGAAAATCCTATGATTTTCTTGAATTCATGATATAATGAATCATGTCAGGAATTATATTCCGATATGAATATCATAATAGCAGGAGGTTACTATGAAATACTATGTAGACGTTAATGCCGCGAGAGACGGCGATGGTTCCATTGAAAGACCATTTAAGAGGATCAGTGAAGCCGCGAAAATAGCGCGTCCCGGTGATGAAGTGCTCGTAGCGCCGGGTGTCTACCGGGAATATGTAGATCCGGTCCATTCCGGTACTGAAGATGCCCGTATCACTTATATCAGTACTAAGCCTCTTGGTGCTGTGATCACCGGTGCGGAACAGGTAAAAAGCTGGAAGCATTACAAGGGAAATGTCTGGGTATGCCGTATCCCAAACAGTGTTTTCGGTGAGTATAATCCTTATACAACTTTGGTATATGGAGACTGGTATTTCGCTATTCCAAACAAACATACCGGCTGTGTTTATTTAAATGACAATGCGATGTATGAAACGATAACTTTGGAAGAGTGTATAAAAGGCGATGTTTATGAATACAGTTGGGTTCCGGAAGAATCTATTTATAAGTGGTATACCGAACAGGATACGGATACTGATGAAACAATCATTTACGCTAATTTCCAGGGAAAAGATCCAAATAAAGAGAATGTGGAGATTAATGTCCGACGCAGGTGTTTTATGCCTTCAAAGACCGGTGTCGGTTATCATACGGTCAGCGGCTTCAAAATCGATAAAGCTGCCACCACGTGGGCGCCGCCCGCGGCTTTTCAGGATGGCATGATCGGTCCTCACTGGAGCAAAGGCTGGATCATTGAGGATTGTGAGATTTCAAACAGCAAATGCGCCGGCATTTCGCTGGGAAAATATCTTGATCCCGACAACGAGCATTACTTTACCTATAAGCATGTAAAGAGTCCTACCCAGATGGAGCGCGATGCGATTTGCCGCGGCCAGTATCACGGGTGGCTGAAGGAAAAAGTCGGAAGCCACATAATTCGCCGCTGTAACATTCACCGCTGTCAGCAGGGCGGCATCATTGGCCGTATGGGCAGTGTGTTCAGTATCATTGAGGACAACCATATTCACCATATTAACAATATGGCGGAACTTGGCGGAGCGGAAATTTCCGGGATTAAACTGCATGCGGCCATTGATGTAATAATGCGCCGCAACCATATTCACCATTGTACGATGGGAATCTGGTGCGACTGGGAAGCACAGGGTACACGCATTACGCAGAACCTGCTGCATGATAACCAGAAGCCGCCGTATGCGAAACATCTCCCGGGGAATATGCTGTCACAGGATTTATTTGTGGAAGTCAGCCATGGTCCGACACTGATCGATAACAATATTCTGCTCTCGGACGTAAGCCTTCGTTTTGCGACACAAGGTGTGGCTTTGGTTCATAACCTTATCTGCGGCGCGTTTACGAACGTCGGTGAAGGAACAACCTGGCGCTACACTCCGTATCACATACCGCACCGTACTGAAGTTATGGGATTTATGACATTTCTTCACGGCGACAACCGTTTTTACAACAATATCTTCATCCAGAAATGGCCTTCCGAAGACTTTGTGCTCGAAAGTGAACAAAACACAGAGCCAAAGATTGAAAACAGGCAGGTTGGCACGCACGTTTTCGATGAGTATCCGACATATGATGAATGGATTTCGCAGTTCGATTTTACCCAGCGTCCGAACATGAAGGCCCTGGAGTCTGCTCATTTTGGCCATTTGCCCGTCTGGAGCGAAGGAAACGTATATCTGAAAGGCGCAAAACCGTGGAAAAATGAAGTGAATGGTCTGGTCGTCGGAAACGGTGAGCAGGATATTAAAGTGGAACTCGTCGAAAAAGATGGTAAATATTATCTGAATACAAATATATATGAGTACATTAAGGATTTCAACGTCCGGATGATCAACACCGAAATTCTCGGCAAAGCCTTCGAACCGGAACAATACTTTGAAAACCCGGATGGAACGCCGATACGCTTTGACTCGGACTTCTTTGGAAATCATCGCGGTATTAATGTTATCCCGGGCCCGTTAGCATCACCTTCAGATAATATTAAACTATAATTACAAATAATAAGGCTTAATATTACTTTCTAACGCCAAAATATCGAAAAATTAAAGAGTGGTTATACGAATCGTATAACCACTCTTTTTGGTGCGAGTGATGGGACTTGAACCCATACGCCATTCGACACACGCCCCTCAAACGTGCCTGTCTGCCAATTCCAGCACACTCGCGCATTAAAATATATGCCGCATTAGGATACTTTCAGAATACTTTATTGCTTAGGAAAATTTCCGCGGCAAAATAAATTATACTAAGGAAACGAACCTGTGTCAAGCAAAAAACTTCTATTGAACAGGCTTTCTTCATCTGGTACAATTTAGATACGTTAGTGCTTAATTTGTATTCTATCAGCATACAAACGTCATTTGACAGGTTATGAGATCGTTTACAATAAATGTGTAACTTAACGCAGGCGCTATATTGCTTATTTTAAAGCAATAGTAACCAAATATGCAGTATATAAAGGAAGATGTTTTATGGCAGGTTTTTTTGGATTATTCGATTATACAAAGGAAGGGCCGGGCGTTCCGAAAGATGCGCCTCCTAAAGCAAGGTTTATAATATTTTTTGAAGTTTTAGCAAGGAAATTTTGGAATATAATTAAAATCAATTTATTGTTTCTTATATTCAACCTTCCGGCTATTTTGTTATTACTGCTTTTCGCAATGTATTATAACCAGTTGCTGCTCCCACAGGAGATTTTAGAGGGTTCAGGCGAAGAACTGTTAGGATATTTATCGGGTTTTACATTCCCGTTGATGCTTATTTTCATATGTTTGCCGCTGATTACGGTTGGACCCGCCCAGGCAGGCATGACTTATGTACTAAGAAATTACTCAAGGGAAGAACATGCTTTTATTTGGGGCGACTTTATTGAAAAAGCAAAAACCAACTTTAAACAAAGCATGATTGTAAGCGTAATTAATACGATAATTACGATTCTGGTGATGGTGGATATTTATATATATATGAATATAGAAACGGATACTATTCTGCTGACTATTGCAAGTTCTTTGATTATAGTAGCGTTTCTGATTTTTATGATGATGAGCATGTATATTTATCCGATGATGGTTACATTTAATCTTTCGATAAAACAATTGTATAAAAACGCGCTGCTTTTTGCGATAATGAAATTTATCCCGAACCTTTTGATTCTTATTGTTTGTTTCCTGGTAGTGATTGTTCCGTTTTACTTTGCGCCTTTTGTCGGCTATATACTGTTAATAATTATAACATTTGGGCTTGTGAGCTATATTACTAATTTTTATGTTTATACCAAAATTGATAAGTACATGATTAAGCGTGTAAACCAATCAGAGGAAATGACTGAAAATGTGGATCAACCGGTATATGAAAAAATCGATGAATCAAGTCAAGACTCTGAAAGGCAGGATTTGTCGGAATAAGTGGTGAAAATTCTGCTTTACCGCACTACTAACTGTTTATAACCGATGTGCCGGGATTATTATGAAATCTGTTTTTGTTTGAAGCATAAAAAATGGGCGTCTGAAAGACGCCCATAATAATTATTATATTCCAGTTTATTTAATGTCTCCGAACATATCACGCATAGTGTAAAAGCCTGGCGCTTTATTGTGCATAAATACAGCCGCTTTCAGTGCGCCTACACCAAAAATCTCCTTGCTGTTTGCACTATGCCTCAGTTCGATTATTTCATCATTACCCGCAAAAATTACGGTATGCTCGCCAGCAATATTTCCGCCTCTTACTGCATGAATCCCGATTTCATCCTTGCTTCTTTTTACTCTTCTTGTGTGTCTGTCGTATACGTACCTGTATTTTTCGGGGAGAGCTCTGTTAATCGCATCGGCCAGCGCAAGAGCAGTACCGCTTGGGGCGTCTATTTTTTGATTATGGTGCCTTTCAATTATTTCTATATCAAAGTTTGTGTATAAAAGCTTTGCGGCTTTCTGAACAAGTTCAAGCAAGAGGTTGACACCAAGAGACATGTTTGCTGAATAAAGGATTGGTGTTGAAGCGGCGGCTTGTTTTATCTTTGATACCAGTTCATCAGATATTCCGGTAGTAGCAATAACAAGCGGTATTTTTCGTGAAACTGCATAATCCAATATATTCTGTAATGCGGAAGGGTGAGAAAAATCAACGATAACATCAACCGCTACATTACACTCTTGAAGAGAAGTGAACACGGGAAAATCATTCGAAACCGACGGATTAATATCAAATCCTGCAGTTATCTTAACATCTTCACGATAATGTGCGATTCGGGTTATTACCTGACCCATCTTTCCATTGCATCCGCTTAGCAAAACCTTTACCATGTAAGCTCATCCTTTCTTTCGCAGGTGAGGCGGAAGAATTCAAATCAGACCATATTCCGCAAGCGCGTTACGAACGGTTTCAAGGCCCTTTGCACTGATATCGACAAGCGGCATTCTGCACTTCCCGACATTCATACCCATAAGATTCATCGCAGCCTTAACAGGTATAGGATTTACTTCGCAAAAGAGGGCATCAACAAGGTTTACCGTTTTTATCTGGATTTGACGGCTTGTTTCCAGATCCCCTTCAAGAAAAGCGGCAGCCATCTTATGGGTGTCAGCGGGGATTATATTTGCCATAACTGAAATAACACCATACCCACCGAGGGCCATTAACGGGACAACATTTCCGTCTTCACCCGAATATATTGTCATATTATCGCCGCAAATCTGTATTGTCCTGGCAACCTGAGCAAGATTGCATTCCTTTACTGCGGTTATATTTTCTATCTCGGACAGTCTTTTCAACGTATCGGGACATATATTTAAGTTGGTTCTGGAAGGAACGTTATAAAGCACGACAGGTATCGTAACAGCATCGGCGATAGCCTTAAAATGCTGGTACAAGCCCTCCTGAGTGGTTTTATTGTAATAAGGAGTAACCGAAAGAATTGAGTCGGCGCCGGCGGATTGCGCAAACTTGCTTAATTCAACTGCATGCTTCGTATCATTACTGCCTGCTCCCGCCATTACATGAACACGGCCTTTGATTTTTTCAACTGCAAAACGTATTACAGCCTTATGCTCGGGATCCGGCATTGTAGATGCTTCACCGGTTGTCCCACAGATAAGAATAGCGTCGGTACCCTGTTCTATTTGCCATTCAATCAGTTCCTCAAGTTTCTCATAATTTACTCCATCATCAGTAAAAGGGGTAACGAGAGCAACACAAGAACCCTTGAAAATAGGATGCTTCATGGGATCACTCCTTTTCCATGTATTCAATATATTTTTGGGCAATCTGAACCGTATTCGTAGCAGCACCTTTGCGGACGTTATCGGCTACAACCCAGAGGTTTACGCCGCTTTCCACGCTTTCATCCCTGCGTATTCTTCCAACAAAAACATCATCTTTGCCTTCAGCCGTAATGGGCATGGGGTAGAGGTTGTTTTCGGGATCATCCTGAACAACTATACCGTCCGCACTCTTAAGAACATTCTTCAGTTCTTCCAAATCAAAAGATTTTTCAAATTCAATATTAATCGATTCACTGTGTCCGTGAAAAACAGGCACTCTTACTGTCGTCGCTGTGACGCGGAGGTTTGGAAGACCAAGAATTTTACGGGTTTCTTCAATCATTTTAACTTCTTCTTTTGTATAGCCGTTTTCGGTAAAGACATCAATATGCGGTAAACAATTACCGGCAATAGGGTGACAGAATTTTTTCGGACTCTCACCTTTCAGGCCGTTCAAAAGATCGTTATACCCGCCCATTCCGGCGCCTGAAACAGCCTGGTAGGTGGAATAAACAACCCTTTTAAGAACGTATCTGTCATGCAGAGGCTTTAATGGAACAACAGCCTGTATTGTTGAACAATTAGGGTTTGCGATTATTCCCTTATGCCATTTGATGTCTTCAGGGTTAACTTCCGGCACGACAAGAGGAACCTCGGGATCCATCCGCCATGCGCTGCTGTTGTCAACTACAACGCATCCCTTTTGAGCCGCTATTGGGGCATATTTTAAACTGGTGCCGCCGCCGGCCGAAAAAAGAGCTATATCAATCCCGCGGTCAAATGAGTTTTCCGTCAGTTCTTCGACGACATACTCATTTCCAAGGAAATTTATTCTTTTACCCGCAGATCTGCTTGAAGCAAAAAAGTATATTTCTTCAATAGGAAGATTGCGTTCTTCAAGAACTTTTAAAAATGTACGGCCAACCATACCGGTTGCACCTACAAGTGCAAATTTGAATTTTCTCATATAAAAACCTCCATGTTATTTATACTACAGATCCCGCTGTTTTACAACACTGGCGGAACCGGATAAGTAATAAAAAAACCACCGACAGCAACGTCAGCAGTTATAAATACCTAAAGAAAGATTTCCTACTACTGATAGCGCTCCATCAATATTATATTGATGACAGTCATGCAGTTATTCACTGAATGACCAGGGAAATTACCTATGGGGGGAATTCTCCTTCGGCATTTTTTCCTTTCGGGCCAAATCAACGGTTCCCATACACCTTAATGGCCTTACTGATAAAAAATGCTCCTCTACCACCATTTATATTCAAATAATACAAAACCTTTATAAAACAACGGAAGAAAATTATATTATATGTATTCCAACGAAAAATGTTTACTTCCGTATAATTTAAAGTAATGATAACACCAAATAATGTGTGTGTCAAACAATTTATTGCAGCGGAACGCCTTCTTCAAAAAATGGCATGGGGTTTACATAAATATTGTTTACAGATATAGACAAGTGAAGGTGCGGGCCTGTTGAAAAACCTGTGGAGCCGACATATCCGATAATATCGCCCTTTTTCACCATTGCGTCCTTTTCGGTGTTCAGCTCCACCATATGATAGTACCATGACTTAAGCCCATAACCGTGCTCGATTATTACGGTATATCCGGTGCCTATCAGATACTCAGCAAGAAGAACCCTTCCATTATTGACCGCTTTAATCGGAGTTCCCTGATCCTGTCCTATGTCAAGACCATTGTGTCTGTATGATGTAGGAGCATTATTAACATACCGCCGCTTCCCGAAGTCCTTAGGGGAGACCCTGCCGCCTTCAACAGGCTGTATGAACGTGCCTTCCCAGTATTTTTCAGTGTCACATACCGGTCTTAACGGGTCTACTTTTTCAGCCACTTCCTGAGCGCTTTTATCGTTCCGTGTTTCGGCGGCAATTTTCTGATCAATCTTTAAGTACTGTATGATAAATTCTTTATCCCTAAGCTCCACATCGAATGTTTTTGATGCATTTCCAGCCGTGATTTCGATTTTGTATGTCTTTCCGGCCTGATGATAATAGCTGACGGGTAATAGAATAACTCTTTCGGAACCTTCCCCGAATACATTGGGATTGAAGTCTATATCGGTCTTAATCGTTACGGTTTCGTCCTCGTTTATATTATTCGCAGTTATAACCAGAAGCTCACCGGGGTATATCCAGTCGGAGGAAATTTTAAATTCCGGCGGTTTATCTATTTGGATATCGAACATATATACCGCGCTGCCGTAAAAATCTCTGTTATCGCTTTCAGAGAAGGATAGTTCAAGAACACATTGGTATAAACCATCACCAAGCGGGCAGGGAGCGTTAATATCGGATGCTGTATATACTATTTCATTATCAACAAAAAAATCCAGTTTTATTGTGTCGGGCATATGCGGTGATTCTATCTGTGGGAGAGATTCGCTAATCATCGTTATTTTATCTCGTTTTTGGTTCTCATCCGTGCTTTTAATAGAAGAATAAAATTTCGAATCGGTTTTTTTGTGATTCCATTCATATCCGGAAGGTTCCAGTTGAATACTGTCACCGGAGCCGCTCAAAAGAGAAATTCCGGAAGGAGCGCGGTTTTCATACAAAGATTCAAAGACAGAACCAAGGAGTATTTGCGGGAAGTAAAACGGATCAATTTTACCCAATTTGCCGTTTAGTTCTATAAAAATCTCTTTTTTATCAAGAGATTTATTTATATACACCGGTATGTCTTTTGAGTGCCTGTCCTTTTTGCCGTTAACCAAAAGTCTGTATTCGGCCATGTTTTCTGTTTCAATGCTCAAGATATCAGGATTTACGGTATTTAGCGCTTCTATATAAAAATTCAAATCATTTTCGTCCGTAATTTCCAATGTTTGCCCGTCATCAGAGATAATCTGCATACTTAATATTTTTGATGGTTTAAAATTTTCGCGGGAAAACAATGATACGCTTTCGCATCCGCTAAGTGAAGCGATAAGGATTGCGGCGATAATCAGCAAGAGGTATTTCCGTTTTTTCGAAATAATTCTGAAGAACATAATATTTACCTCGTGGTTACGCAATTTTAATTGTTTTCTGAATAAAAAGCTTTTCCTGTTATTAATTTAATTATATCGGACAAAACAGGCCTTTTCAAGGTTCTCTGTTCCACGCAGGCATCAAGCATGATGCAATATATTTAGCTGTCTATGCCTTAAAAAACAATGATTTTATAGAATTGAAACGGTAATATACGGGTAAATTAGTTTAAAAGGCGTTACGAAACGAAACCGCTTCCTATTGACAAAAACTAATGTGGTCTGTATAATTAAAAAAGTCGCCGGAGCTTCCGGTATAATGCGGGTGTAATTCAATGGTAGAATACCAGCCTTCCAAGCTGGCCGTGAGGGTTCGATTCCCTTCACCCGCTCCATTTATTTATGTGCCTGTAGCTCAGCAGGATAGAGCAACGGCCTTCTAAGCCGTGGGTCAGGGGTTCGAATCCCTTCAGGCACGCCA
>JAAYBO010000322.1 GCA_012730095.1 Clostridiaceae bacterium | reverse complement strand
ATTTCCGTATTGAAGAAGGAGACATTGTCCACATTGTCGGCAAGCCCGCAATAGTATCGAATTTTTGCAGGCAAATCGGCATATACAGCCACAAGATAAAAAATGTCATGATCACCGGCGGCGGAAGGATATCCTATTATCTTGCAAAGTTTTTAGAAGAGACCGGAATCAAAGCTAAAATAATTGAAATGAACGAAGAGCGGTGTGTTGAGCTTTCCGAGCTTCTTCCCCATACTCTGATAATTAACGGGGATGGCTCGGACGACACTCTGCTTAATTCCGAAAACCTTTCTGAAATGGGGGCGTTTGTCTCCCTGACAGACAGGGACGAGGAAAATTTCATGTCTGCTTTGCTGGCAAAACAGGCCGGTGTACAAAAGGTTATAGCAAAAATAAACCGCAGCAATTATATAAGCGTGATAAAAAGTCTTGGTATAGAAAGCGTGGTAAATCCAAGCCAAATTACAACAAACCATATACTTAGGTATGTACGTGGAATGAAAAACGCACAGGGGAGCCCGATTGAAGCTCTTTTCCGCATTATTGACGGACGTGCCGAAGCAATAGAGTTTACCGCTAACGAATCAACCGACTTCCTTAATGTTCCGCTGAGAAACCTTAAATTTAAGGAAGGGATATTGGTTGCCGTAATTGTCAGAAATAACGATACCCTGATTCCACACGGAAACGACATAATAAAATCCGGTGACAGTGTAATTTTAATTGTCAAGGGCAGAAAGATATCGGATCTGAACGACATAATCGCTTCGGGGGGATAATAGTTGAACATTAGGCTTATTATAAAGAATTTAAGCATTGTAATCTGCATTGAAGCATTATGCATGCTTTTGCCCTTTTTTATAGCTTTGCTGTATGGTCAGAACGACGCAAAAGCCTTCTTGTTTTCAGCTTTGATAACGCTTTGTGCAGGTCTTTTAATGTTTAGGATAAAAGTAAAAACAAATAATTTTTACATTAGGGACGGATTTGCCGTTGTGGCTTTAAGCTGGATTCTTGTTTCTGTCTTCGGCTCCCTGCCCTTTTTATTCAGCGGGGCAATTACATAACCTGTTAATGCTTTTTTTGAAACAGTTTCGGGCTTTTCTACAACAGGGGCAACAATACTTGACAATGTTGAAGCTATGCCATACGGAATCCTTTTTTGGAGAAGTTTTACCCATTGGATGGGCGGAATGGGCGTGCTTATATTAACTCTTGCAATACTGCCGTCCGCCGGGGCAAGCTTTTATCATGTAATGAAAGCTGAAAGCCCGGGGCCAAATCCTGAAAAGCTTGTTCCGAAAATAGGGCAGACGGCTAAAATTTTATATTCAATATATATCGTTTTAACAACACTTCTGGCTATTTTTCTGCTGATAGCCGGTATGCCTCTTTATGACGCATTAATTCACGCTTTCGCAACCGCCGGTACCGGGGGATTCTCAGGTAAAAACCTTAGTATAGGCGCATACGGAAGTGTTTTTATTGATGTTATAATAACGGTTTTTATGTTCCTGTTCGGAATAAATTTCTCTCTTTATTATCATTCGCTAAAAGGCAATTTCAAAAGTGTTTTTAAGAACGAAGAATTCCGTTTCTATATCGGGTTGGTATTTATTTCAATTATCGTTATAACGTTAAACCTTGTTTTAAACGGATTTTATTCAATTGGAGAAGGTTTAAGATAT
>JAAYBO010000321.1 GCA_012730095.1 Clostridiaceae bacterium | reverse complement strand
TGCCTGCGCCATAAACCATATTAATCGCTGCTATTTCGCTTTCGGCCTGTAAGAAAACACCGTTAACCTTCGGCAGTTTTTTTGCCATATAATGAGCAATTTCTGTCTGCGGAGTTATAGGATATCCGAAATAGTGAATACATCCTGCTCTTATTGCGGCCTCCGCTATTGCCTCATTACCCTTCATCAACATCTTTTGTCCCATACGGCGCCTCCTTTATTTTTCTACAATAATAACACAATCCGGACAGATTGTGGCGCAGAATGCGCAGCCTATGCATTGTTCCATGTCCGTAACTTCCGCCGGATGGTAACCTTTTCCGTTCAGATTCTGTTCACTCATTTTGATAATATGTTTTGGGCATACGTTTACACACAAACCACAGCCCTTACATCTTTCTTCTATAAATGTGACCTTTGGCATTTTGTACTTTCCCCTCTGTTCAAATAAGAAAATAAATTCTTCGTTATTATAACACATTCAAGCCGTAGTGCAAATAATATGTTTTTGTAATAGTGTTCAAACTTTACTATCTGAACTATTGTACAATAATGGAAACAATAGACTAAAAGAAAACTTTAAAGAATTGCCTGAACAAGCAAGCTTTCATTCGGTTCAAGGCTTACTTCTAACATTCCGCTGTTGAATTTCAGTGAACGGTTTCGTCCGAATACTTCGGTTATAACCGACTCTTCATTCACTCCTACTAAACCTGCGGGTATGTCTACTCTTACAGTGGTGTTATCCTGAGAGCATATCGCGATAAACGCCTTTTGTTCGGTAAACCGTGCATATGAAATGACACTGTTTTTAGAATATAAAATCTTAAAGCCTCCAGTTTGAAGCGCGTCTTCATTTTTCCTTAAATGGGCAAGCTTCCGATAAAGGTTTAAAAATTCAATTCGCTGCTTGTTTTCATCCCACTGCATCGGATACCGGCAGCCTTCAACAGTATCCACATGTCCATCCAGCCCTACCTCATCACCGTAATATATGCTTGGAGCGCCCGGAAAAGTAAAAAGCATGATCACCGCGGCCCTGTAACTTTCGAATGAAATATCCGGATTGTTATGCAGGCGCGGAATATCATGACTGTCAAACATATTATACTGGATCGCCGCAAGCTGATGAGGAAGCCTTGATAAATGCTGCATGAACATTTTTGCCAGTTCTTTTGCCCCAATTCTTTTCGACTTAAAATTATACCTTTCAAGCCTTTTTACAAACTCGTCCGGTTCTCCGAGAAACTGCCTTCCCGGACGTCCGAATCCGAAATAATTCATTGATGCGTCCCATTCAAAGCCATTCAGGAATTCAATGCAATCCGCCATATGCTCTGCGAGTATGTATGCTTTGGGATTTATACCTTTTATAATTTTTCTGATTTCAGGCCATATTTGATGATGAAGTTGCAGTTCATTTCTGCGGGCCATGCAGTATGCCACGTCAAACCTCCACCCGTCAATACCGTACGGAGGGCTCATCCATTTTTTAATCACGGAGCTATTTGAGCGGTATATGATATCACGCAGCTTTTCCGAAGAATAATTCAATTCGGGTAATGTTTGAACATTAAACCACGAATCATAACAATTATCATCATTAAAAAAATAAAACTCCCTTTTCTCAGATTCAGGACAATTCCATGCCCCGACGGATGCAGGGAAAAATGTATGATCCCTGTTAAACCATTTATGGGCGGAACCGGTATGGTTGAAAGAAACATCGATTATCAAAAACATGCCGCTGTCATGGAGCTTCGTTATCAGTTCTTCAAATGCCCGGTTTCCTCCAAAATGCGGATCAACATTAAAATAATCGGCACAGTCATATTTATGATTCGATGCGGCAAGAAATATCGGGTTCAGATAAATCGCGTTCACACCCAAAGATTTAAGATACGGCAGTTTTTTTATTATCCCTTCAATGTCTCCCCCGAAAAAATCCAAATTGTATCCTTGCCGATATTCACAGGGCTTGTCATTCCAGTTTTTCATAATTGTTGCATGCCCATCGAAAACATATTCATTGTCTTTTACATCATTTTCAGGATTTCCGTTATAAAACCGGTCGGGAAAAATTTGATAAAAAACCGCTTTCTTTACCCATTCCGGGCTTTGAAACCCAGCAATAATCCTGAAATCATAATCCTCAACCGGCGGAAAGTTCGTTATCTCAAGCTGATTGTAATAATATGTGTCATCCCCGGTACTAATCATAAAATGATAATTTATAACAGGCTGCGTTATTTTCAGCCTGCACGAATAATATAAAAACACCGGTCCGGTGCTTGTTATCTCCATGGGCGTATAATGATCCGCCCCATTAATAACATACCGGAGTAAAACAGCTTTTACAGGCGAATTCTTAAACACCCTTAATTTTACCGTAATTGTCTCGTCAAGTGCCGGGTTCGGATTGCTTAAAAAATGCTTTGAGCCGTCGGAATAAACGCTGTTTTGCCAGTTCAGAGCCATGTTATTCACCTCATCCAAATAATAAATAACAGAAATAATTGCGTTTGCTATTACGGCATACCTGACCTTACGGTGGATGTGAACGGTTAGCCTTGTTTCTGTGAAGCAGCGGGAATATACATAAGCCTGTAATAATCGTCAAGCATCCTTGCCGC
>JAAYBO010000320.1 GCA_012730095.1 Clostridiaceae bacterium | reverse complement strand
GTTCGTTAATTGTACATGGTACGTATGATAAAGTGTTAAAGCTGTCTTATAAATTGCTGCCTGGAGATATCGTCGGGTATGAAAAGAAAGGAAAGGTTGTTCATATATCTGTCGTAACGGGAGCGGATTCAAGAGGGTATTCGCTGGTCAATTGCCATAACACCGACCGTTTCAAGGTACCGTGGGATCTCGGCTGGAGTGATAAGGGCATAAAGTTCTGGCTGATACGTGTCAATTACTGAGATAGACTATAACTAAAAGGGCTGCTGTCCCGCAGCCCTTTTAGTTATGCGCTTTCATCCTGTTTAATTTTTTCTTTGATCGAAGCCAAAGCGATCTTTGCTGCTTCAACAATTTTTTGATCCGTTTCTTTTTCAGCTGCAACTCTGATAAATTCCATTGCTCTTCCTGAACCGATTTTCCCTAATGTTTCTATTGATGCAAGGCGTATTTCGGGCTCAGGTTCGCGTAAAAGGCCGGTTAACTGGTTTATTATGTCGGGATCTTCAAGGCTGGCTAAAGCACGTATGGCTCTTGAGCGGATTTCAATGCTTTCGTTCGTGTTTAAAAGACGTAAAAGCTTTTTTGTTTTCTTCTTTTTTTCCCACTTATCAATTTTTTCCAAAGACACTCCCACTTTAAACCCTCCTTTAATTTATCTGATTGTATTATATACCAATTATAGCTAAATTTCAAATTTTTACATGGATTTCCACGGGCATATTGTTAGGCTTTTATGGTAAACTTTATTTTCAGTCAAGCATACTATGTATGGAACGGATAAAGTGATGTGGAAGGAGGTGACAAGGCATGATCGAGCTTGAATATACAGAATTAAAAAAACAGATAAAGGATGAACTCAAAGCTGAATTGGAAGCGGAACAGGAAGTAGAAATTAAAGATAAGGATACCAATAACCAGAAGCAGATAAACAAACAGATAAATTACAATGTCCTCACGCAGAAACAATTGCAGGGGCAGAGCGCTGAAACCGATGCGGATGCGGACAGTGACGCGTCCAATGAAGCGGTAAACGTATCAAAAAGCAAAAGTGAATCCGATAACTGGCTTAATACAAAGATTAAAGCCGACTCCGACAGCAAAGCAGAGGCGGAAGGGGAGGCCGAGGCAAAGGCCGATGCAAAGGCTAATGGTGATAAAAAAATAAAATATTATTAATAAAAACAAGATAATATCTTATTGATTCGGCGGAAACTGCGGTTATGTTTTTTCAATAATTACGGCTGTTTAAACAGGGAAGAAGGTCATTGGAGATGGAACAGGTAAAACCCGGAACATTTAAAGAAAGTTTTCAATATAATTCACAAGACATGGATCAGGAACAAAATGTGAATATGAGTCCAAAACAGTACAATAAACAAGATGTTTGTGTGTTTCTAATTAATGAGAAAACAGATTATGCCTGTAAAATTACGGGTTCAGTCTATGACAGAAAAACCCGCAGCACTATTAAAGGAGCCGAGGTACTGCTGTTCTTCGGCTATGATAGCAGTATGCCTGTATATAAAACAACATCGGATGATAACGGTAATTTCTCAATTGATGATATGCCACCTGGTTTTTACAGTATTATCGCGGTATACGGAGATTTGCGTTCAAAAATATTCTATATGAAAATTCTTCCCGGACAAAACGCCTGTCAAATTGTTCTTATATAAGATTTTAATGCGCGGCGGCAGTTCCCGCCGTTTTTTTCTTTTTTAACTCTATTCTTATTTAAACAATACTATCCGAAACGCTGTTGTGAATTTCGGCAGCAGTCAATTTTTACCTGTCCAAATTTTTATTGATTTATTGCAAATTATAATCTGTTAAGATATAATTATAACCAGGTAATAATATCTAATTATATGATGGAGGGATAATTATGACCAAAGGCGTACTTATAGATACAAAAGAAGGCAAAAGAGTTGTTAAGGGTTTGGGTTATTATGAAACGCCTGAAATTGAAAATCTGAAACAGCTTGTGAAGATAAGCACCGAGAAGCATGGTGATGCCATAGCTTTCAGGTTCAAGGATAAAAATGGTAATATTACAGGGAAAACATATAATGAATTTGACAGGGATATTGATTGTCTTGGTACGGCTTTGATTTCATTGCGCCTTAAGGGAATGAACTATTCTATAATTGGTGAAAACCGTTATGAATGGGGTGTTTGCTACCTTGCCGTAACAAACGGAAGCGGTATTGCCGTGCCGCTTGACAAATACCTGCCTGAGAATGAAGTGGAAACACTGGTTCAAAGAGGAAAAGTGGATGTCATCTTTTACAGCCCTTCATTCCATGATATGATGGTTTCAATATCAAACAATAATAAAAGACTGAAATATTTTATCTGCATGGAAAAATTGGAAAACATGCCTTGCGATACGAGATTTCAGAATTTGCCCGAACTTATTTCCAAAGGCAATAAATTGCTTAATTCAGGGGATAAGTCGTTTGTAAACGAAAAAATAGACAACACCGAAATGTCGGTCCTGCTGTTTACTTCCGGAACTACAAGCATATCTAAAGGGGTTATGCTTTCGCATAAAAACATTGTAAGCAATGTTGTATCAATATGCGCCACCCTTAAAGCAGGACCTGGTGATGTACACCTGTCACTTTTGCCATTACATCATACGTTTGAAAACACTGTTGGTTTTTTGTTTATGGTATATGCGGGAGTCTGTATTGCATATTGCGATGGAATTAAGCACATTGCACAAAATCTTAAGGAGTATAACATTAGCTTGCTTGTCGCGGTACCTGCGGTGTTTGAAACATTCTACAGGAGGCTGACGGAAGGCATAAAAAAATCCGGTAAGGAAAAGCTTGTGGAATCGTTGATCAAGGTTTCAGGGTTCCTGCGATCAATCGGGATTGATCTGAGAAGAAAACTGTTTAAAAGCATATTCGATCAATTTGCGCCCAAATTACGCCTTGCAGTTTCAGGGGCTGCGCCTTTAGATCCTGAGATGGTTGTATGGTTTGATAATATTGGCTTCAGGCTATTGCAAGGGTATGGGCTGACCGAAGCATCTCCGGTGGTAGCTTCAAATAATGACTTTGTAAATGAACCCGGAACAATAGGGTATCCGATAAAAGATGTGGAAGTGGCAATTTTAGATCCTGATGAAAGTGGAATGGGAGAATTGATAACCCGGGGTTCTAATGTGATGCTTGGATATTATGAGGATCCTGATGCGACCTCACAGGCTCTGATACCCGGAGGCTGGTTGAGGACAGGTGATCTGGCCACAATAGACAATAACGGGTTTATTCGGATTACAGGAAGGGCAAAATCAATGATTGTTTTTACAAACGGCAAAAAGGCTTTTCCTGAAGAATACGAAATACTTTTGGCCAACATACCATGTGTGAAGGATTCATTTGTTTGGGGGAATAAAGCGCCGGACGGAGATATTCAGGTATGTGCAAAAATCGTTATAGACAGGGACGCTTTATCTGTCGGAGGCGACTTTTCCGAAAAGGAAACATCGGAAATTCTGGAAGCAGCAATAAAAGAGATAAATAAAGGACTGCCGCAGTATAAGATAATAAGGCATTTTGTTTTTAGTTTTAAGGAACTGATTAAGACCACAACAATGAAAACTAAAAGAAATGTTGAACTTGAAAGAGTTTTAACTGCGGTAAGAAATTCAGGTATTGATATGAGAAGACTAAATGGAAAATTTATCGACATTTTCGAAGTATAATAGTTGTGAAATTTATTAATAAAACCGCATTTTGTAAGTCGGAGGCTGCTTTGGATTTTTTCAGGTTTTTAAAGGATGATTTAAATATTTGTCTGAACAAACAGCAAACAGAAGCGATAAAGGTTTCCGGCAAAAGGGTTTTGCTTGAAGCTTGTCCGGGGAGCGGAAAGACAACCACACTGGTTACAAAGAATGCATACCTGATTCTATGCGGGAAGACTGAACCTTCGGATATTTTGACTCTTACATTCAGCCGTGCTTCGGCACGCGATATGGAAAAAAGGTTTTATAGCCTGTTTAGGAATCTTATACCTCGTCCTGTGCACTTTTCGACTATCCATAGCTTCTGTTACGGCTTTTTGAATTACTGCCGTAAAAAACAAATTCTCGTCATGCCTGAACTTTTGGAAGGAAAACAGGAAGGAAGAAAGCTTAAAATATTAAAAAACATATATTTATCAATTAAAAATGAATATGTTAGTGAAGATGCTTTAGAGGAAATATCAAATGGAATCAGTTTTGTGAAAAATAAACTTATATCTCCGGCAAGTTATGAAACCGAATATATAGATTTCCCTCTTATATTCGAAAAATATGAGCAGTATAAAAAAACAAACAATATGATTGACTTTGACGATATTCTGTCATTGGCGTATTCGGTGATGAAAAGTGATAAGAGCATATATAGCGGCTACGCGTCGCATAGCTTTGTTCATGTTGATGAGGCTCAGGACATATCACTTATACAGCATAAAATAATAGAGCTGCTGTCCCAAAACAGAAACTTATTTATGGTAGCAGATACTGACCAATCGATATATGGTTTTCGCGGTGCTGATCCTGAATATATTGTAAATATTAAAAAGCTTTATCCGGATACGAAAATAATAAAGCTGGAAACAAACTACAGATCAACAGGGTGTATAGTAGAGTTATCAAACAATTTTATAATGCAGAATGTTTACAGACACCCAAAAAGAATGGATACATTTAACGAAAAAGGGAAGTACCCCATATATATTGCAGTAAAAGACTCAAGGGCTCAGGTTTGCAAGGCTATCGAATTATTAACACAGGACAGTGAAAAAAAGACTACTGCAGTTCTTTTCCGGAATAATCTTTCAGGAATACCGTTAGTATACAAACTTATTAAAAACGGTATTCCATTTTACATACGTGATAATTTCTCAGGGTTTTTTAAGCATGTTGTTGTTGCAGATGTGTTTAATTTTTTTCACTTTTCTGAAAATCCTGATGACATTGAATGCTTTAAAAAAATTTATTATAAAATGGGAGCTCCGTTTTCGAAAACCTGTATATCATATCTTGAATCAGATGTTGGCAGAGATAGTAATATAATTTACGCATTGTTTGATATATATTGGAGAAACAGGGATATGCGGGAGCATTTATTCAGAATAAAAAAAGCAATTAAGAAAATCCGGCGTTCAAAACCGTTTAGAGCTTTCGATATTATTATAAATGAGCTTTGTTATGGAGAATACCTTAAGCGCAACGCAGGTTTTTCAACCGTCTTCTCAACTCTGAAACAATTGGCTGACGGAACAAAAACTGTTTCTGAACTAAAGAAGAACCTTAAGAGCGTAAAACATGAAATAGAGCATAGTTATAAAACGGACAATGACGCCGCTGTTTGGCTATTGACGCTGCATGGCAGCAAGGGGCTTGAATTTGACAAAGTAATTCTTATTGATCTGATAGATGGATTGTTTCCGTCCGAAAAAAGCCTTGATAATGCTGCCGCAGGTAAAAGAGAGCAATATGAGGAAGAAGCAAGGCTATTTTATGTTGGCGTTACAAGAGCAAGAAATGAAGTGTTTCTTATCGCGCCGGAGAAACTGGACGGGAAAGCCGTAAATCCATCCCGTTTCATTAAAAGGTTTCTAGATCCAGTGTTCCTTCCCGGCGCATCGAAATTAATCAGGCCTTGATAAATCTGAAACGGAGAAAATCTTTGGGCGGAATTTTAAGTAACAGGTTAGTCTATTACGCGGTCCGACCTGATAAATGTAATTGGCCTTTTTTCAATGCGTTCTACTAAACGGTCAAATTCTTCTTCTTTTTCTTTAACCGTTTTAAAGCAGTGCGGATACCTATCCAATATTTCTTTTAGTTTGGTATACGTCAAAACGATCATCCCTCTTTCATTTATTCTTTTATTAATAGAATATGATACAAGCTAAAAAATGTTCATAGAATGTCCTTTGATCTATTGTACAGGTTCGTAGGGCAATTTTCGAACACTATTACCACGGGTCCTGCTTCGGGTGTTTCGTTTCCTGGTGTGACAAAGCACATACCGATAGCACGCTTTAGATCCTGTACATTTATCACACAGAAATCTCCATATTACTGGTCGCTCATTAACCCGCTCCACATTTTCCTGTAAGCAGCAGGGCGCTGGAGCATGTCACCCGTCGTCACCGAAAGCACCCGAATCACCCGCTGTTTATTCGGTATTAATTAGCGAACTGTTTAGAAGAACTATTGTACAATAGTTCAAAGGGTAATTTTCGAACACTATTACCGCGGGTCCTGCTTCGGGTGTTTCGTTTCCTAGGGCGACAAATCACGTACCGATAACACGCTTCAGATCCTTTTTATTTTTGCTGTGAGGTCTCCATATCCCGGGTCGCTCATTAACCCGCTCCATAGTTTCCTGTAAGCAGCCGGGCGTTGGAGCATGTCGCCCGTCGTCACCGAAAACACCCGAATCACCCGCTGTTTATTCGGTATTAATTAGCAAGCTACTTGGAAGAACTATT
>JAAYBO010000319.1 GCA_012730095.1 Clostridiaceae bacterium | reverse complement strand
GAAAATAAAAAAACAAGGCTTCTATGGAAAGTTTATTATTATCAGCGGTTATGAAAAAATCGAATTCTTCAAGCGCGCCATTTCGTGCCAGGTTTCGGACTATTTACTAAAACCTATCAGCAAAGATAAACTTATTGATAAGCTTCATGAGATTGACATACAAAAAAAGCAGCTTCAGGAAACAATACTGCTAAAGCTTAAAATGTGTATGCTCCAGAATACGCATACCGGTGATATCCGGTTAAGCAACACTGACATCAGTTATCTGCTGCCATTCAGGTATGTCGCACTATGTGTTATTTCCGGAGTCAGGAATACGCAGATAAACTGGATTTATAATACCCTTTCTCCCTATTTTGAACAAATTTATTTTTTCCGTCAGGGGAAAAATATTATCTTCCTATTTAATTTCTCTGTCGAACTGAACAAATCCAAAATTTATCATATTTTAAATATGTGCTTTTCAAATGTTTCTCTTAATGTCGGTGTCAGCAGGGTTCAAAGTGTAAGCCGCCTTACAGAAGAAATAAATTCAAATATGAATTCAACCTTGTTTTATGAGGCCTTAATCGAATTGCTCCTTTCTATCCTTCCGATTAAACCAGAGGACCTTAAGGAAATAAGGGAACATATCCAATACGTTTCGAGTACATTTATGTACATTCTGAAAGCTGTTATGAATGATAACGGAATTGAAGACTATATGGAGCATCTACTGAAAAAAACAACCTCACTGACCATGGCTTATACTCTCGCTTTTCTTGAAATTGCGGCATATTACTTTGTTATCTTCGGTAACGAAATTGAGCCCGAGCCTTTGAAAAAGAAATACACCTACCACCTGCAGAGGATAGCGGACTTTTCTTCGTTTAAAAATGTAATAAAAGAAGTTATAAAAAATTTCTGGAGTAATGATGAAACCGTTGAACACCCCCATTCTGGTTATTCCAACAAGGTTTACCAGTGCATTCTGTACATCAGGCAGAACTATTTCAAGGATCTTTCACTCGAAGAATTGGCTGAACAAGTGAATCTTAATCCCAGCTATTTAAGCAGCATATTCAAGAAAGAGGTTGGAATGACCTTCTTGCAGTACCTTCAGGATATCCGCCTGAAAAAAGCGTGTGATTTGTTAAAAAACAGTCCTGATCTTACGGTGGAATCCATTTCCTCTCATGTGGGATTCCGGACGCCGTCTTATTTCTATAAAGTTTTTCGGGCGCATTACGGTATAAGTCCAAATAAATGGCGCTTTAAGAAACTTTTTCAGGAATGAGCTTAAAATCAGAGGCAGGTTTCAAAAGAAATGGCATTGTTTAATTATAACATCGAAATTTTTTTAAAAAGGTAAATATTAAGAACTATGTGGACAATATTAACAAAGATATGTTACTGGTACATACTTATAAATACCATAGACTTAAATACCCGGCTGAAATAACATTGACTGGAAAAGTACAGTCTTATAGAATTAAAACAGTATATAAAGAGAGTTTCACCGAGTGAAAATTATTTGATTTTCTTAAATTAATGATATAATCTTATGCATACAGGTTAGATTCCTGATACGGTTTGTAGAGACTGCCAGTAAAACTTCTGCTTACATTATTAAGTCACAGTAAATGGACAGGGAGGATATAATATGTCAGATTACCATGTAACTTTAGTACCATTTAAACGAAAATACAAGGAAATGCCTCTTAAAAAACGCAAGGCTATCCTGCCTGAACGAAACGTGTGCAGTATAGAACCCTCCGTTGACTATGCTAATTGCATGAGCACAGGCAATGGATTTCAGAGGGT
>JAAYBO010000318.1 GCA_012730095.1 Clostridiaceae bacterium | reverse complement strand
TTCAGCGGCAAGTTCTTTCTCGTGGTCTAAGGCAAGTATTGCTGTTCCTTCAAGCCCCGCGAACTTTGTAATTATAATATCGTCGCCGGGTTTTGCACCCGACGTTTTTATTATTTTTTTATCCGTTGTTTTTCCGACCGCGGTTACCGTTATGACAAAACGGCTGACAGCGTCCGTTACCTCGGTATGCCCGCCGATAACATCCACGTTCAATGACAGCGCGGTGTCCGCGATCTGTTCCATAATTGTTTCAATATCAAAAATCGCGGCATTTTCAGGGGCAAGGAGCGTAACCATAATCCCGACAGGTTCAGCTCCGCTTGCGGCGATGTCGTTACAAGCAACATGGACCGCTATAGTTCCTATCTGGCTGTCGGTCCCTGTTACCGGATCTGTCGAAATAACTGTTAATTCCTGTCCGAAGTCAACGGCGCCGCAGTCTTCACCGATTGCCGGCCTGACAATTATTTCTTTACGGGTATTTTTTATTTTATCAAGTATCATTGTCTTTAATATATCGTTAGGAATTTTTCCAATTTCCATACTTTTCACCTTATTCATTTATAGCTATATCTTTCTTTTTCATTTTTTCTCTTGTAATATGTATCTGATCCTTTGTCATTTCAATAAGACGCGGCTGTATCTTCGATTTTTCCTTTGGGTTTGCGGAAGCGGAAATAAGCTTTCCGAACCACTGCATCGCTTCGTCAAATAATTCAAGCCTTCTTGCTAATTCTCCCAATATGTACATAAGCGTATATTCATCAAGTTTTTTGTTTGACAGGTATTCCTGGCTGTATGAATTTTTGTAGTATTCGTATGAATACTTTAAATACTTGTATTCATCAACCCACTCACCCTTATACCGGTACATCCACGCAATCCTTAAGCATATTTTCCCGAACTCAGACAGCGGAGCTCCCCTGACCTGCAGATTATAAAGGACTATTTTAAATGTTTCAAGGGCTTTATCGATATCCCTTTCTCCTGTAAAATCACGGCTTGTCCATTTTGGCTTAATATTTTCAAGCACCTGTTTACGGTCGTTAAAGTTCACTTCGGTGAATACGGTGCTGTGTGCTGCGTAGCCGCAGTATTTGCATACCCATGCTTCATATAATATTGGGTTGTAAGTTTCGTAGTAAGGGCAGAAATCTTCGTCCTGGCCGGATAGTTTTACAAACCTTGAACGCACCTTCGTAACTTCGATTTTCCTGTCGCAAACAGGACACGTCAATGATGAGTTGTAAATCGGGTTTAACTTTGCCATATTAATATGCTCCTAAAATTTATGTTGTTTCGCGCATAGCGTTTATTGGATCCATTTTGTTTTACGGGGCGACATGTATCACTTTTTTCTGAGGCTGATACCTGTCGACAGATATTTTCTCGGTTTTAATAAGGTTTCCGTTCATATCGTATGTATCCCTGTATACCTCGACAACATAGCCTGGGACTTCTTCTTTAACAACTTTGTTTTCGCCTGGCAAAAGCGTTTCATCCTTTTTTGTCTCAACACTCTCAGGTTGTATTACCTGAATAATTTTTGTCCGGATTTTTACCGTGCAAACCCTGTCGGGGCGTTTACCCCATATTGAAACATGAACCTGCCCTCCGGCCGCTTCGGCTTCAATAACAACCGCATAGTCGCTGTTGTTTTTGAACTTGAAATCAATATACCCGTACGATATCGTAGCGTCACGTCCCATATCTATATAAGACAGCGGAATTGAATGATTCCTGCGCTCCACTACTTCAAGGCCGGATAAAAGTACGGCGTTGTATACCGTTGATGTCACCTGGCAAATTCCCCCGCCGAGCCCGTCAACGAGTTCGTTGCCCACAATTACTTTTGCCGTCCGGTAGCCGTTTTTTTCGGTGCGCTCGCCGAGCATTTTATCCATCGAGAATACCTGGCCTGGCAAAAGGAGCTTTTGGCTGATTTTTGCGCATGCTGTTCTAATGTTGTGTGACCTTGATTCATTTTCAGGGTTAAACGCCGTATAATATTCGCCAAGCTTAAAAGATATATCCTTTACCATTTCCGTGGTTATGTCAGGCATTACGCTTTCTACGCCTATAACGACATCATCAAGAGTTCTGTTTTCAAGTGATTTATTAATTTTGTAAAGCGTAAGTTCCCTGTCGGCAAGTAAACCATTTTCATGCGGGGATATCTTTATTTTTCCTTTTTCAATTCTGATTCCAGCATCCTTGGGCTTTATTTCAATGTCCTTAATAATGCTATCTAATATATTACCTGTTTTTTCTTTATTGTAACATATTTCTGATTTTATATGTAATCCTTCGGACTTTAATCTTCCGACGCGTTTTAAGCGTTCTACAAAATTACCTTCCCTTCCCTGCCTGTAAGCGGCATCGACTGCATTTACATAATCCGGCCCGTATGCTATGTCTTTTAAAGGAAGCCTGTGCTGGCCTTCAGGTCCGATCAGAATTACCGCATTTTTCGTAATTGTTTTGGTATAAGTTTCACGAAGAAGCCTTAAAGCATCATCCGGTGTAAGGCCTCCTACATCAACCCCGTCAATTGTAACCCCCGGATAAATCGTATCGGTTTGAAGCAGCGATTTCAGATAAAAAAATCCTGAGATCACGGAAGCCACAAAAACTACGGCGGCAAAAAAGAACAGAATCCTTGAAATTAACGCGGACGGCTTTCTATTCCGGTTGGCCGGTGTGTTATTAAGTAATAACATATTATATCACCATTATATAATATGTTTTCCTGTAAGCATTATTCTAAGCGGGGATTGGCATTTCAGACAGACGGGGCAATATATATCGTTTCGGTGCCGTCAAGAGCGTTTTTTATAAGCTTTTCCATATCAAGAACCGATTCATAACTCTCGGCTTTTTCTATTGTCGGCTTTGTTGCCGGGTGCTTTGCCACAAAGACCGTACAGCAGTCCTCATACGGGAGAATTGATGTGTCGTATGTTTCAATTCTTTTCGAAACACTTACAACCTCGCTTTTATCCATTCCTATAAGAGGCCTGTAAACAGGCATCCTAACAACGCTGTCCGTAACGGCAAGGCTTTCCATCGTCTGGCTTGCGACCTGCCCGATCGCCTCACCCGTGACGAGGCCAAGCGAACCGCTTTTTACAGCTATTTTTTCGGCTATTCTCATCATATACCTGCGCATAATTATTGTGAGGTATTCATTAGGGCATTTTTCATTTATTTCGCATTGTATTTCGGTAAACGGAACAATATGAAGCTTTATTCCAAGAGTGTACAGGGACAGTGTTTTACATAGGCTTATCACCTTATCCTTTGCTCTTTCGCTCGTATAAGGGTAGCTGTAAAAATGCACGGCGTTAATCAAAACTCCCCTTTTCGCTATCATCCATCCGGCAACGGGGCTGTCTATGCCGCCCGACAGCAGCAGCATTGCTTTTCCGCCGCATCCAACAGGCAATCCTCCGGCTCCGGGTATTTTGTCATAAAAGATATAAGCCGTTTTGTCCTCTCTGATATCGACA
>JAAYBO010000317.1 GCA_012730095.1 Clostridiaceae bacterium | reverse complement strand
TTTATATTTTTACACTGTTATTGTATACTGAAATAAAGCATTTAAATACAGGGGGAGATTAATACTATGGCTGATCCGCGCATTGTAAAGCTTGCAAAACTACTCGTCCATTATTCACTGGAATTAAATAAAGGCGATTATATGCTTTTGGAATCCTACGACTTGGCATCTGATCTTGTTCGCGAGGTTTTTCGCGAAGCGATCAGGGCAGGGGCATATGTTGACACAAATATTTTTCTTCCGGGGCTTTCTTATATATTTTACAATGAAGCCGCCGAAGAACAACTAAAGTTCGTTTCCCCGTATATGAAATTCAAATCGGAAAATTACAGCGCTTTTTTAATGATATATGGACAACATAATTTAAAAGAGCTAACAAGTGTTCCCGCCGAAAGAATAAAAACACTGGCCCAGGCCGGACGTGAAATAAATTTACGGCTTATGGAGCGAATGTCGGACAGAAATGATCTTAAATGGTGCGGAACGCTTTATCCATCGCACTCCGGAGCCCAGGAAGCCGAAATGGGCACGGAGGAATATGAGAATTTCGTATATAAGGCCTGCGGGCTCGAAAATGAAGACCCAGTTGCATTCTGGAAATCTATTTCGGCTAAACAGGAAAAACTATGCGAGTATTTGAACGGTGTAAAAAAACTTAGGATTATATCTAAGGATACCAATCTTGTGATGGACGTAACCGGCAGGAAATGGATAAATTGTGACGGCAAAGAAAATATGCCTGATGGTGAGATATTTACATGCCCGCATATAAAAAGTGTGGAAGGGTATATAAGCTATAGCTATCCGGTAGTTGCAGTCGGCAAGGAGATTAACGGGATACGTCTTGAATTCAATAATGGCAAAGTGGTTAAAGCCGCAGCCGATAAAGGTGAAGATTTTCTTAATTCGCTTTTGGATATTGATGATGGTTCCCGTTATCTTGGTGAAATAGGAATAGGAACAAACTATAACATAAAGCGCTTTACACGAAATATATTATTTGATGAAAAAATTGGCGGAACGATACATACAGCCATTGGAAATTCCTTTGCCGAAGCAGGTGGAGATAATCGATCGGGTATACATTTGGATATGGTTTGCGATATGAAAAATCAAGGAGAAATTTATGCGGACGATAAATTGATTTACCGTAACGGAAAATTTCTATAACTTTTTTAAAATAGAAAAGGCTGCCTTTTTAAGAATAAATTCCGGTGGGCAGCCCTGTTCTGTCAGGTATCAATTGAAGCATTTGTTATCATGCACACCCCTGGTACCAAATATACCGGGGCAGAAAATAACAACCAGAACAATTATAATAATAATCCATTCCCAGCCTCCGGATCCAAAAAGGCCCCTGTCGCAACAATCACCCACTATAAATCACCTCACATAGGTCTACTGCTATATCCTATGCGGTGAAAATCTATTTGGTTACCGTAATACCACAAATCTGACGGTAAAGGTTCTCATATTCCGCTGCAGAACGGTTCCAGCTAAAATCCTGTTTCATGCATTGCCTTACTATATTTGCCCATTCATCTTTTCTTCTGTATACTTTTATTGCCCTCACAACAGCATCCTTCATTTCATGAGCATTATAATTCCTGAATGTAAAACCTGTCCCCTCACCGGTGTACTCGTTATATGGAATAACCGTGTCTATCAATCCTCCTGTTTCCCTCACAATAGGCACGGTTCCGTAACGCATGCTGAAAAGCTGGCTTAAGCCGCACGGTTCAAAAAGTGAAGGCATAAGAAACATATCACAGGCCGCATAAATCTTCTGTGCCAGTATATGATCATACCGGATGTTGGCCGACATTTTGCCGGTATATGCGGACTCGGCCCATAGAAACATATCCTCGTATTTCTTGTCCCCGGTCCCCAGAACAACCATTTGCAAATCCATATCCAGCAATTCACCTATCATTCTGTCAACAAGATCAATACCTTTTTGATCAACCAATCTTGATATAATGCCTATTAAAGGGGTGTCCTGCGTTAAATTAAGTCCCAGCTCCTTTTGAAGCATTTCCTTGTTTTTTTGTTTTCCTTCAAGATTGTTAATATCAAAATTTGCATATATTCTTTTATCGGTTGACGGGTCATTGTTTTCATAATCAATCCCGTTTACAATACCAACAAGATCATTCGAACGCTTGCGTATTATACCTGATAGATTTTCACCATAGAAATCGGTTTTTATTTCTTCCGCATAAGCCTTGCTTACTGTTGTAATGCGAGCTGAATACGCTATTCCGGCCTTAAGAAAATTAAGATTATCATAAAACTCAATTCCTTCAGATTTGAAATATTCCCAGCTAAGCCCGATTACTTCATCCATCATTTCCTTCGGGAACACACCCTGGTATTTCAGATTATGAATTGTCATTATTGTGTGTATTGTTTTATAAAATCCGTCGTGCCGGTAATTTCTGTAATGCGTGTCAAGCAAAAGGCTCACAAGCCCCGCCTGCCAATCATTGCAGTGAATTATATACGGTTTGAAGCTAATAACCGGCAGCACTTCAAGAACTGCTTTGCAAAAAAAAGTAAACCTTTCCCCATCGTCTGGCTGACCATAATACCAGTCTCTATAAAAATAATGTTCATTATCAAGAAAATAAAACGGAACACCATCGTATTCCAGTGTAAAAATACCGCAGTATTCATGCCTCCATGTCAGGTCGACAAACGTATACCCTAAAAACATCATTTTATTTATAAGAGGCTGTGGTATCTGGCGATATTTCGGCATAACAACACGGACGTCAATTCCAAGTTTTTTTAACGCGCGCGGCAGTGAACCGGCTACATCCGCCAGACCTCCCGTTTTTGCAAACGGTGTTGCTTCCGGTGTGACAAACCACACCTTTATCTGCTCCATCTTTTCCCCTTCCTCACGAAAACCGAATGATTCCGCTTTTACCTATCAATTTAAGGCAGCAAAATTTACATCTGGAAAAAATGCCTTATGAATAATATAATGCCTGCATCAAACATTTTTATTACTTTTCAATTCAGATATCGTGGGTTTACACCATCAAGGCCGCGCGTAACAGCAAAAAAATGCTGGCCAATTCCAACTGATTGATTTAAAATGCGGGAAATTTTTTTAAATTGCCGCCCGTTTTGATACTGGGTACTCGTTACCTGTAGATACGGGGAAATTTAAGTGAATATGAATCGGAGCGGTTTGAAAACCGCTCCGATTATTACGGATAACCTTAAAACAAAGGCTGGTATTGTTTTCGTTAAAACTTTATTTGTCGATTAACTCTGCATATACCAAGGTTTGGTTTACTAACTGATATGCGATTTCTCCGAAAGTTACCGGCCCTGCAAAAGGCGGTGTTGCTTTACCATCAAGCTTGCCATAAAGGTAATTTAGAACACAATTGCAGGAAAAAATCGGCTTAGCATCCGTAAATCCCTGCAGTTGTTCCGTAAAGCTGGCCGCGTAATCATTAACGGAACGTGCGAAACGATATTCCTTTCCTGAAAATACAGGAGCATAAAAATCTACTGTCTTGTTTTCTTTAGATACGGATTTAATTGATACATTTACCAATACACTATTGTAATCCGCGACTAATGGCAGTTGTGTATCGATTTTATTTTCAGAGATATAATCCGAAAATACCACTTCTTTTCCGTTCACCAAGCATTTTGTAACCGATAACGCATCTTCTTTAAATTCGATTACCGCATCGTCCTCATTAACACTAAATATATTAACTATACCAATGGAAGCCGTCTTGTCGTCCGGTAAGCAAATATGTAACGCAACCGCTTTATCGCCATAAGATATACCTGTAACACCGTCATATACCTTCGCGCTTGAATCGGTAGAAAGATCAAAACCCGAAATCCAGCCAACTATCGGATACATAAACAGATCATCTACATTCGGTGCCTCTTTCGCATAAAATACGGCAACATCGCTTGCAAAAGGCATAACTAAAAACGTTATTCCATTAGAATATGCATCTTTCGTTATATCAAATATATTACTCTTATCATAAACTGCGGTTTTAAAATCAACTGCGCTTGCAATTTCATTCACAAACAATTTATCCTTGCTGGTAATTCCGCCCTGCTCCGTAATAAAATAAGGTGTAGTCCCTCCAATCCACTTGCCTTTAGGTAATTGATTCAATAAGGACTCTTCAGCTGCAATATGCAAAATTCTGCCTTCCCTGATCAAGTTTTTTGCCTGTTCAAGATTAATAAACATTCTACATACCTCCTACAGATTTTTTATTGCTTCAATATCATTTTTCATAATTGAAGCATATTTCTCTATAAACGCTTTAATTTCCTGTAAGCAGTCATCCAGCTCTGCCTGTGACGGATTTATTGAGTACCTTCTCTGCAATCTGGATATTAATAAATTAAGTCCCAGATTTGTCGACTTGTACTCTGCCTCCTTCCTAATTAATTTCTGCAGCTTTAAATCCATATCCACAAAATACCACCTCTCTATCGCATAATAATAAACCTTAACACTGCAATCCTTCAAGTGTCCCTGTTCAAGTAAATTTTATAGCTCGTTACTTATGTATACCAATTAATGTATACCAATTATTAATACCCGGTAAACATCTTTTTATATACTTTTTAGCCATGAAATTTGGAGTTTGACACTAATTTGGTTGTCATAATGTCTTTTTAGTTGATTATAGCGTTATGCAGGGCTTTTGGTGTAAATAAAATAAGCCCAACAGGTTTTTACCTGTCAGGCTTTACGCTATCGATTCTGAGGAAACAGACAGGAGAACCGTCCCCGTCTAAAAAATCAACTATGTAATAGACAACTCAGGAAACTTAAAATCGCCTAAATCACAGCGTAATCCCCTGACAAACAACGAGTCTGTTTCCCCAATAGACCCCATTAATTTACTGCATTTATCGCTAAATATAACAAACCATCTGTTTTGCTGGTAGCATTTAAAACTTTAATTGCTTTATTAAAGATACTTCAACTTATACATTAGCATATATTATAATTATAAATAATATAGAAAATAGTAAGTTTACTTTATTGATCATTGGTTTAGTTATAATATAATGGTAAGTAAATTCAAGATAAAAATAATGAAGCTGGAAGATTTAATATCTAAAAAAACATTTAGTTACAAGTCAAATAAGGTAATGACTGTCTGAATTTTAACTACAATAATTTTGACTAAGTATGGGAGAATCCTAATAACATATTTGTTGATAGAGGTTATGGTAAGCCAGGACAAAAAAGCGACCAAGAATATGGAATTAATATATCACTAAAAAATTATGAACTTATGGAGTCATTTAAATTTGAGAAAAAAATTGAAGAATTTTTATAAACACAATTGAGCGCCTTAAACTTAATCTTTGCAATCCCCTGCTGGGCAATTGAATAGACATGTTACATAAAGTGTGTGGTGGTTCAATATGACAGACAAAATAATGATTCTATATTTTACCGGAACAGGCAACAGTCGTTATGTTGCTGAAAAGATTGCGGACAAAACCAAAGGTCAACAACTGAATCTGAATGCTCTTATAAAAAAGAATGAGACCGTTGCAGTGCAGGCAGAAAAGTTGGTGTTCATAACACCTGCCTACGCGTGGAGAATCCCGAGAATCGTACAAGAGTGGATTCGAAAGGCTGACTTTTCAGCAGTAAAAAAAGTCTGGTTTGTAATGACATGCGGAAGCGAAATCGGAAACGCCTCCGCTTATAACCAAAAGCTTTGTAATGAAAAAGGCTGTGAGTATATGGGAACGGCGCAGATTATTATGCCCGAAAATTATATCGCCATGTTTGATGTGCCGGATAAGAATGAGGCAAGAGAAATTATAGAAAACGCTAATCCTGTGATTGAAATGGCAGCTCAAACAATTTTAGCCGGAGAGAAGCTTCCCGCTGAAAAGGGCAGCCTGTATTACCGGATATTGAGTGGCGTTGTTAATCCGGTGTTTTATCCTTTTTGTGTGAAGTCAAATGCATTCAAGGTAGATGACAGATGCATTGAATGCGGTAAATGTGCCGAAAAATGTCCGTTAAATAATATACTTATTGTGGATGGGAAGCCTGTCTGGGGCAAAAACTGCACACATTGCATGGCGTGTATCTGCTATTGTCCCACAGAGGCTATCGAATACGGAGAAAAGAGTAAAGGTAAACCCAGATATCATATGGAAGAGTTGAAAAATTAGTGGCTTTACTTATTATTTAATTAATGTCAGGATATCTTCTTTTATCAACTATAACGTAGACAGGAAGTATTTTACATAAAACCTGTTATCGATTTGTTCATGGGACTCAATTACTATACAGAAGCTTAGCATGGATTACGTTTCTTTTATAAATTTATCACTATGTAATAGACATCTCAGGAAACTTAAAATCGCCTAAATCACAGCGTAATTCTCTAACAAACAACGGGTCTGTTTCATATTCTTTCATTATGTAATTTACATCAGACCAGCAGGGCATAAAACCAAACTCAATCTTTTTAACATTGGTAAAAGGCAGATATCTGGCTAAATCAGAGAAACAAATATCTTTCAGTGAGAAAACCCCAATGAGTTTTAGAATCTCCCCATTTTGTTCCGCAATTACCATGGTGTTAATCTCCGGAAGTTCATAAATACAATCCTTAAGGTATCCCTGGTATATATGAAAAATATTAATGCTGGCAGTATTTAAGCAATCAAGTTTTTGCGAAAAATTTATTCGTTTGTAAACATAGTTCCACACTTTGGGATCGTCAAAGCTGAGTTTATTCGGCACAGTATCGTTATTTATTACACACTCGCAAATTGGCAGCTTTTCGTATATACGTTTAAAGCCGAACTTCGGATAAAAATCTACAACACTGTCATTTGCCGATAAATACATTGGAACATCATCGTATTTTTTAATAATATGCTCCATTAATACCCGGGATAACCCTCTTCCCCTGTATTCCTTTTTTGTCGCGACAGCTCCTACGGATAGGGCAGAATATTGTTTCTGATTAAAGAGTATTTGCGTCTTAAAAACACAGATATTAGAGACTATCTCGCCATTATCAATAATGGAATAGCTCTCATAATTTTCATCCCAGAGATTTAAATCATACCAAAACTGAAAGTCAAAGAAAATATTCTTTAACAGATTATTCAGCATAAACTGATATTCTTTGTAGTTTCGGTTACAAAAGGAAATTTGCATAATTTCACCTCTGCTGTTTTGTCAACTCCATAGTTATTGCATCCCAAAGTTCGTCCTTAAACCGGACCCCTTAACAAAATTGATATTTTTCAATGTTTTATTTCCAGTTGCTATATATGCTTTCATTAAAAATAGTTTGATGCGGGATTTTTTGATAAATCCAAGGTTTTAAATTTTTCAATTTGCTTTTTTATAATGCTGTCATCTTTTATTTGGGCAGGTTTCATGAAATCACAAGAATCTCCTGCCCATTCTGCGATTTGCTTCCAATATGGGGCAATCATTATTTCTTCCCATGCCTTTTGTACTTTCCCAACACTATCAATATATTTCCGCAGCATTTTATATGGGTATAGAAATTTCAATTCCACTTAACTTCTCCTTCCTAACCGGAGAGATAAGATATTGTTATCAGACTATAGTACTTAAAAAATATCATATGGTTCATGGTTCTTCAAGCTAAAACAATTATAAACCAAACATAAGTAATTAACAGAAGACAGGCAAAACAACATTGCTCTTCTAAGTTTCTTCGACTATATAGTTTATGTTAATTGCGGATGTGTTTAAAAAATATCCCTTTCTGTACTTATCATAATAGGCTGTACTTGGAAAAAAGAGATAATATAATACAGGCATATGTGATCTTGCGTTAAAAATTGTTCTATAATGTCGTATAATAATAAGATTTAGAACTAAAAAATTAAGTTCATACTATTTAATTAACCAGAATGACATATTCACACGGTTATGTGCCAATACACTCCATACTTATCTACCACATCAGCACAACAAGAACTCCAAGGAAGTGAGCCTAAAGGAAAAAGCACTTTTCCTCCTTCTGCTAACATAGAATATGCTTTTTTTACTTCATCTTCGTTATCAAAGGTAATTCCATAACTCATGGTCGGGCGCGCCTCTTTTAATGAGGATGATAGCATGATATTAACAAAGGTGTCATTTTGTGATTCGCTTACGGCGAAAACTTCATGTCCGTCTCTAAGTAACACTGCATGCATGAATGTACCATCCGGGAATTTTTCATTATAGCCCAGAGTCATTCCAAAGGCCTCCTTGTAGAACTCTACGGCTTCAACTGTATTCTTAATGTATAATGTTGCTCCCAGTTTCATCTCAATACCCTTCTTTTAGTTAAATAATCTTTTCATTGCAATAATATTTTATAAAAATTATAACCCACAAATTTACAATAAGCAATAAAACTTATTGACACTATGAGGTTTTGTCTCTTTTAGAAACCATTTTTCTTTTTGAACCATACTAATATTTCTCCCGAGTAAAGGCTGAATGAAGGTTTGATAATGCATAAAGTTAACAAAATGGGTCATTTTCTTTTTCATTATTCCAAATATACTCCATGCCTTTTGATGCTTTATTAGCAACTTCCATCCCCATTATATCACTTATAAAACCTAGGGTCATATCAATACCAGCAGAAATG
>JAAYBO010000316.1 GCA_012730095.1 Clostridiaceae bacterium | reverse complement strand
TTTTCATATATATCCAGCATCAAAAGCTTTTTAGGCCCAAACGATGCTATCTGCCTGCACAGTTCGGAACCTATTGAACCCCCGCCTCCGGTAACAAGTATAACCTTTCCGCCGATATACTTTGCTATGTCCTCAAGATCAACCTTTACCGGCTCTCTTCCAAGCAAGTCTTCTATATCAACGTCTTTAATCTTTTTAAGCATAATCGATCCGTCAATGATCTGCGACATTGACGGCAAAATTTTCACTTTGCATGTCGTTGACGAACATTTTTCATATATTTCATTAATCACCGCCGGCTTTGCGGACGGGATGGCTATAATTATCTCATCAATGTTCTTTTTGTCAACAATATCTTCAATATCTTCAACGCCGCCAAGTACCGGTACTCCGTTCACCTTCATGCCTTTTTTTACAGGGCTGTCATCGACAAACGCGACCAGCTTGTACTTAAGCTCGGGATGAAGCTCCATTTCCTTTGCTATCATAGCTCCCGCGTCACCGGCACCAACAATGACCACTCGCTTTAAATTGTCAAGCTTTATCATGCGTCCAAGAGCAAGCCTTCTGTATAAGCGATATACAAAACGAGAGCCTCCGATAAGAAACACATCAAGCATCCCGGCTATAGCAAAAATGCTTCTTGGAGCAAGCCTTTCAATAAATGCGATATATAAAAACATAACGCCGTTTGTTATCGCCGATGCAAGAAAAACGCTTACAAGCTCATAAACACCGGCATACCGCCAGAGGCTGCGGTAGAGCTTAAAAAAGATGAACACAACTATTTTAAATGCAATTGAAATAGCCAGAAGCATGAACATATTCGATGCAAAACCAGCGGGCATATTTTCGAACTCGAAATCAAACCGTATAAGATACGCGGAGAAAAACGAAACAGTTATAAGCACTATATCTGAAAAAACAAATAAAACCGATCTCAGTTTTTGTTTCAAAACATTTTCCTTCTTTCAAACCCTTGTAAGTTATTGATATTGTAACATATTAAATTTCAAAATTAAAGAAATAATGTATTCCAGTTGCTTTACAGGCATGTTGCATTTGTAAGGTAAAAAGGCAATAAAAAACCCGGCAAACACATGCCGGGCCGTAAAGCCGTTTCTTTAAACCTGCCGCACAAATTCCGCTACCTGAGTTCCCTTAATTCTTTAGAAATATTAAAGGAAATAATGTTATACGGTTCTGTTTCTTTATATGCTCTCTCTTCATGCATATATTCCACAATTTCTTTTGAATTATAATTCTTAAACTTGGTTGATATTGTCTCTAAAACATCTAATTCTTCAACAGTAAAGTCCGAAACATTTACTTTCATGTTAGGTATAATTTTGTAGCTAATCTCATCGCAGATTATTTTTTCTTCAATTTTAACGGTTGGCAAATGAATAATTTCATCATAGGCCAAAGGCAAAGCACCATATGTCATATGTTTATAGACTAGACCCGTCATAGCCTTACCATGCCTTTTAAAATGCAGTGCATCAGCGTACCATAAGAGCTTCATAAGTTTTACTTTGAACAAATTAATAACGGAATGTGCAAAATATCCAATTACGCTCGCTACTTTATCAAGATCCAAAATTTTATATCCGTTATATTCATTTTCTTCTTTGAAATTTACGTAAATACTACTGATCTCCTGTTTCTTCAGGTATTGTATCGCTGACTCCTCAACACGTTCAACTACTTTGCGTCTAATCCTTCGATATTTATCCTCTGAAAACTTCGCCTTATGTTTTTCTAAACTCTGTAATGTGAATAGTGGATTTTCACGAGCCATTCTCATAATACTGTCATAGGTTTCATCTTGTATCTTTTTGCTTTCATAACGAGTAACAGTGATATCCCCCCAACCAAGCAAATTGGAAAACTCACTCTGAGTTACTTCATAAAATTTTCTAATCTCTGCGATCTCATCAGAAGTTAATAATCCCTTTAATTTTCTGTAAGCATCTCTCGCTCTCAATAGGTTCTCATCCATGAGCGCTGCAGGTACAAATTCATTCTCTTCCTCATTCGTTATAGGACATAAATAAAAAGTTTCCTTATAATCTACTATTTCTCCCTTAACAATTCCTTGCGTTTCTCTTCTCCTTTTTTCGACCATATGAACATTTCTACAAAACGGGCAATCTACATAAATTTCCTTAATTAAATATTCTTTACTCATTCATTACACCCCATTCTTTTTATTGCCACTTACCTATAAGGTAAATTCCGCGGGAAGGTATATCTTGCAAAATGGAAGGATACACAGAATATTTTATGCTTTTGTTTATCCCTGATTTTAACTTTAATATACACATCCTTTTTCTTTATTTCTTTCACAAAAGCAAAAAATGGCGGCAGTCGGCTATCCAAATCATCAATGAATGTTTCTAAATAATCACTTACCTCGAGAGATAACAATTGATTCAACACATCGTACTTATCAAAATCAAGAGCTAGTAATGTATTTGCGGTGGTGTACGGATCTGTTGGTGATTCGGTCTTTTTCTTCATTAGAATATCTAGATCTACGTCAACATTAAAACTTGGATCTGTCAATATTTCCTTAATTCCTGATAAGAAATTCTTAATTTCTTCTTCAGATGAAATTATTTTGTTACTCACAATACCCCTCCGCATTAATATTATAAACTATCAATTGATAGTATGTCAATGATATTTGATAGGCATATTCACCCTATTTTGGGGAATCTTGCTGTTTTCGGTATAATGAAAATCGAGCATTCCGGAACTTAAAAATCCCTGCATAAAATGGAAAAACTCCATTACGATCACCCCTAAAAAATAATACCATACTACAATCACCCCGTTCCTGGTTGAAAAAGTTAAAAAAGGTTTTATTACTTTTTAAACTTACACAACTGTATTCATAGTGATTGTACTTTATTTGCTACTATTTTCCTATGTGAGTTTCTATTTGATGCTTACTATTCCAGTTACTTTACAGGCATGTTATTTGGAAAGGCAAAAAGGCAGTAAAAAACCCGGCACAAACACATGCCGGGTTTTTGGCTTACAGTTTTCCTGAAATAACAGGATTAAGAGTTCAGCAATTTCTCATATATGGCATTAAATATAATATTGCACTTACTTAATACATCTTTCGGAGCCTTTTCTATATATTCATACTCTCTTTCACTTAAATCCAACACTTTAATTTGATCCATTAAAATGTCACCTTTGGTTCTAATATTGTATTTATCCAGGTTTACTCTCGTAAAAAATGTGCTGATTGAATTTGTTATTGGAACTATTGTTACTAAACCGTTTAATGCTTTCTGGGTAACAGGATCGGATATAACAAGACCGGGTCTATAACTTTTTTGTTCATGTCCTTTAGACGATGAAAAATTTATTTTAATTATGTCTCCAAACTCCAAATTCTTATAATTGTTTTTATCTATTTCCATCATAATACTTACCATACTTCTTTCCCAATAGGATCGCCCCAATCAATATCTATCTTGGGATTTAATTTTTCTCCTTCGGATTGCTCAGCCAAAAGCTCGAATTTTGTCTTCTCCTGGTTCTTTTTTAGTATTAGTTTATCCCCTTCTATATTGACAACAAAGCTAACGTTTTCAATAACGTTATAGTTTATATTCAATTCTTCCAGGACTGTTTTTGGTATGCGAATAGCCGCGCTATTTCCCCATTTAGTCAATTTAATTTTCAAGCTTATCACCTCGCTTTAAAAATTCCCTATAAATTAAGTATATACACGTATATACTTAATTTCAACCCTAAATATATTCTATGCAAACAAGTAAACATAAAAACAACGAGAAAAATTCTTAGATCTTACATACCAGAAGGCATATCCCTGTGCCTCCATCGGGTGAAAACCCTTCTTAACACAGTGAATAAAGAAATCCCCGCCAGGGCGCCGCCACTGTCAATAAAAACATCCGTTATCTGGCATCCCCTTCCGGGTACATACAACTGATGCACTTCATCGGATACCGCATATAAAACACAGATTAAAAACGCAATGGCTATACCTTTAAAGCCTTTAACTCCGCTTGCCGCTAACGCGTTTACAACCAGTATCCCCAGCATAAAATAAGTAAAGAAATGCGCATTCTTCCTTACAAAATGATTTACGGTCTTTATATCTAATTCTTTTTCCGGTACAACCTTTTCCACTACTTCAATAATAATTTCAGTTATTCCAGTACTTAAGTTATTGGATTGTTCGGCAACCTGCGCAGACAGATAAAAAATAAATGCCATCCACAAAACAACTGCTATCCATGATATGCTTTTATATATCAAATTTCACGTCCCTTATCTATTTTTGTTTTCATACAACCTTATCACAGTTTCATAGCTTTCAGGTGTTCCGATATCATATCTTTCGCCTTCGAACTTAAACGCATATACATCCTTCTTCTTAATAAGCCATGGAATGAAGTTCCCGGGCGCGTCCGGGTTATTTCCTTCCTTAAGGTATTCGCTGATCAGAGGCAGTGTTTCCTTTTTGTATATATAAAACGGCGGAACGGCAAGGTTTGTTTTGGGGTTTTCGGGCTTTTCTTCAAAGGAAACAACCTTCCATTTCCTATCTACCTCGACAACCCCTGTTCTTTTAAGCCTTTCAACATCGTTTATCTCATGTACCGATATGCAGTCGGCAGCTTTTCTTCTATAGAATTCAACAAAATCATAAAGTTCAAAATCAAACAAATTATCGCCGGCAAGAACCATTATTTCATCGTCAATACCCATCTTGTTAATTGTGTATTGAAGATCGGCGATAGCTCCGAGCCTGTTTTCGTTCGTCGTCGTTCCATCATTTACTATATGAATTTTGCCCGGAAAACGATATCCTTTTTTCCATTTGACAAAACACGGATAAAACCTGTCATTAGTTACGATGAACACTTCGTTTATATCAGTAACCTTCGACACTTTTTCGAGGATATGTTCAAGTATTGGCTTTCCCG
>JAAYBO010000315.1 GCA_012730095.1 Clostridiaceae bacterium | reverse complement strand
TACGTTATTTCGAAAAAGCGAAGAACGGAGGAAAAGGATGTCAAAGTATTTGGTTGTTGTTGAATCACCTGCAAAGGCAAAAACAATTAAAAAGTTTTTAGGAAAGAACTACAAAATCAAAGCCTCCATGGGCCATATACGGGACCTTCCCAAAAGCACTTTAGGAGTTGATATAAGTAATAATTTTGAACCGAAATATATTAATATCAGAGGTAAAGGCAGTCTTATTTCTGAACTGAAGAAAGAAGCAAAGGAAGCTGATAAGATTTTTCTCGCTACCGACCCCGATCGTGAAGGGGAAGCAATATCCTGGCATCTTTCGGGTATTTTCAATATAGATGAAAAAGAAAAATGCAGGATAACATTTAATGAAATAACAAAAAACGCGGTTACAAAAGCGGTAAAATCTGCCAGACCGATAGATATGAATCTTGTCGATGCTCAGCAGGCCAGGCGTGTGCTTGACAGGATTGTCGGATATGAGATAAGCCCGCTTTTGTGGAGAAATGTTCGGAAAGGCTTGAGTGCCGGCAGGGTGCAATCCGCGGCGACAAAAATGATATGTGACAGAGAAAAGGAGATCGAACAATTTATCCCCGAGGAATACTGGAGGATTGAAGGGCTGTTTCAGAAGGATAACAAAAAAACCTTTAAAGCCCGTTTTCATGGGCTTAAAGACAAAAAAATCGAGTTAAGCCGGGAAGAAGAAGTAAACAAAATACTTAGCTATCTTAAAAACGTCGAATATGTAATCGGTAAAGTAAAGCACGGCGAAAAGAAACGGGCGCCGCTGCCTCCGTTTACAACGAGTACGCTTCAGCAGGAGGCCTCAAGGAAGCTTGGTTTCAGCACTAAAAAAACAATGATGCTTGCGCAGCAGCTTTATGAAGGCGTCGATATAGAAGGAGAAGGAGCGGTAGGTCTAATAACTTATATGCGCACCGACTCCACGCGTGTTTCCAACGAAGCTTTATCGGAAGTAAGGGAATATATTCAAAATAAGTACGGAGAAAAATATCTTCCTGAAAAACCGAGGGTTTATAAAACGAAATCGGCCGCACAGGACGCTCATGAAGCAATTCGTCCTACAACATTGCATATCCCGCTTGATAAGGTTAAAGGTTCGCTGCAAAGAGACCTTTTCAGGCTTTACAGGCTTATATGGGAGCGCTTTGTTTCATCTCAGATGGAATCCGCTTTATATGATACTATGTCCGTTGACATTGAAGCCGGCAAGTATTTGTTTAAAGCAAAAGGTTCAAGAATAAAATTTAATGGTTATTTGGTCCTTTATGAAGAAAGCTACGATGAATCAAATTCGGATGAAGAAGAAAGCATGCTTCCCAAACTAACTGAAGGAGAGAAGATCAAGGCTTTGGAGATTTTACATTCCCAGCACTTTACGCAGCCTCCTTCCAGATATACCGAAGCGATGCTGGTAAAAGCAATGGAGGAAAAAGGCATTGGAAGGCCAAGCACATACGCTCCTACAATAAGTACTATAATGACAAGAGGATATGTTGAAAAGGAAAAGAAGTTTCTGGTACCTACCGAATTAGGTAAAATAGTTAACAATCTGTTAGAAAACCATTTTAAAGATATTGTTAATATAAATTTTACCGCTGAGATGGAAACAAAACTTGATTCGATAGAAGAAGGAAAGCTTGGCTGGAAAGAACTAATGAACGATTTTTATGACGGCTTTAGTAAAACTGTCAAAGAAGCTGAAGAAAAAATAGAGAGGGTACCATTACCTGTTGTGGAATCGGATGAAGTATGCGAAAAATGCGGCAGGAAGATGGTAATAAAAATAGGCAGATACGGTAAGTTCCTTGCTTGTCCGGGTTTTCCGGAATGCAGAAACGCAAAACCGATTTTTGAGGATACAGGGGTAACATGCCCGAAATGCGGCGGCCGGATATATATTAAGAAAACACGAAAGGGCAAAAATTATTTAGGCTGTGAAAATTACCCGGAATGCGACTATTCTTCATGGGATATGCATTCAGATAAAAAATGCCCTGAATGCGGGAATTTTATGACTAAAAAATACAGGGGAAATAAAATACTGTATACATGCAGTCTTGAAAGCTGTTCGCATATAATAGAGGAATCAAGAAAAAAGCAGGAAAACTGAAATTAAGGGTAATCCTTTACAAGTTCCATTGTTCTGGAATAGGAATTTTTAAGTTTTTCAACAAGGGCTTCGTCAAGGCCCTTTAAACTTCCATGATCAAGTGATGGAACGGGATATATTTTATATTTGTATATCCCGTTTTCGGTATATCTGTAAACCCATGTCGGGATATGCTTTACAGAAACAATTGACGTTTTACCGGTTTGAAAGTCTTTTTCTATTTGTATATCAATCATCATACCGTCTTCAGTAAGATCATTATTCCTTGGGTTTGGGTTGTTTCCGCCGATTTGGTTTGACAAAAAGTTACCCATGCTGTATATCAGATATTTAATGTCGCCGTCTATTTCAATAGTTTCGGACGGTTCTACAACATGAGGATGTGAGCCGAGAATAATGTCGGCTCCCCATGAAAATATGTTTTCAGCGAGCTTTTTTTGCTCATCGGTGGCATTTCGGCGGTATTCTACGCCCCAATGAATCAAAACGATGATAATATCGGCCTTGGGCTTAAGGGTCTTAATTTCGGTTTCTATTTTATCTCTGTCTATAAGGCTCAGGTGTGTGCTGCGCTCTTCCTCGGTAAGCCTGTTCTCATTCATATTGCACCCGTATGTGTACGAAAGAAAACCAACCTTAATGCCGTTTATATCCTGAATTTTATACCTCGGTTCGGCAGCGTCCTGAAAAGTGCCGATAACCTGAAGGTTTTTCTGTTTAATAATGCTTCTTGTTTCAAAAAGTCCATCCAGAGCCCTGTCAAGGCAGTGGTTATTTCCATTGTTTACCATATCGAATCCGGCGTATGAAAATGCGGAGATAATGGCAGGGGGTGCATTGAATAACGGATATCCGGTATAGTTTTTGTCGGAATCCATACAAACACCTTCGTAGCTTATTATCGAATAATCAGCCTTTTCTGCATAGGGCTTTACAAATTCAAATATCCCGGTATAGTCATATATGCCTGATTCTGTTTTCCCCGACTGTATTACAGCGTCATGCATGATTACGTCTCCAGCCGATAAAATGCTGGCTGATGCTTTTTTTTCGACAATTGGAGTAGGCGGTGTTTCCTTAAGTATTGATTTACTATCAGAAGGATTATTATGAAGAGGTATTTCCTCCGCTTCTCTTGGTATTGCGTTGGCGGTTGATGATACACTTTTTCCATCAGGACAGCCTGAACATAGTATTGATATAATTATAATAAACGGAATAAACCGTAGTATTTTCATTAAGACGCCTCCAAAGAATAATAAAATAATTTTAACATAATACAGTTGTGCCCGCAATTCGAAAAAACTGCTACTTTTAAAACATTTTACAATTCTTAAAAATCAATTCCTGAACAAAATTTCCGCGGGTCCTGCCTCACAGGAATAATATTTTGAAGGCAGCAAAAAAGCAAAAATCAATAAGAAATTCTCATTAAAACAGCGAAATATCAGAAGAAAAACAATAATAATAATGTAT
>JAAYBO010000314.1 GCA_012730095.1 Clostridiaceae bacterium | reverse complement strand
ACCTTTTATTACTGTTCCCTGTTGCATATTTTATTATTTTTAAGTATATACCAATGACGTATATTCAGATTGCATTCAAAAAGTACAGCATCGTGCAAAGTCCTTGGGAAATGCCATGGGCTGACAATTATGGAATGCAATATTTTATCGAGGCTTTCTCAAACAAAGACTTTCTCCTCGCACTTCGTAATACCATTATGCTGAACTTTCTTGATTTGGTTTGCGGGTTCCCTGCTCCAATCATTTTAGCACTTATTCTAAATGAATTGCCATATAAAAAATTTAAACGTTTTACGCAAACAGTGGCATATATGCCGCACTTTCTCTCATGGATAATTATTTCCGGTCTGGCAAAGCAGCTTTTTACTCCAACAACCGGCCTTATAAATGTAACTCTGAGCCGGTTGGGCTTTGAAACTATTCCGTTTCTGAATGATCCCAGTTGGTGGGTAGCGACTTACATATTCCTTGGAATATGGCAAAGCGTCGGTTGGAATACAATTATTTATCTGGCAGCACTTACAACAATCAACCCGGAATTGTATGAAGCTGCTTCAATAGATGGAGCCGGCCGCCTGAGAAAAATATGGCACATCACGCTGCCAGGTTTGCGCCCGACTATTATTACTCTGCTTATTTTAAGCTTGGGACGTATATTAGGCAGTGAGTTTGATCGCCCATATGCATTATCGAATAACTTAGTGAAAGATGTTTCAAATGTTATAGCAACATATGTATATAGTTATGGAATTAAAGGATTACAGTTTTCGCTTACCACGGCAGTAGGATTATTCCAGTCCGTCGTCTGCGTAATATTCCTGTTCATAGCAAATGCTCTGGCCAAAAAATTCGGAGAGCGCGGCGTTTGGTAAGGAGGTATTTCATATTGGGCAAAACATATCATTCAAAAGTTGGTGACTGGATTGTTGTATTTTTATGTCTATTACTTATTTTAGCATGCCTGTTGCCCATGCTTAATGTTATGTCAAGATCACTCAGTTCCACCGAGGCACTCATACGCAACGAAGTTACGCTTTATCCCAGAGGCCTGAATTTTGACGCATACAAATTTGTCCTGTCAGATCAGAAATATACGAAATCAATTAGCTGGACTGCTTTCATTACGATTATTGGAACGGTTCTTTCAATGATAATGACTACAATCTGCGCATATCCGCTTACATTTGATCACCTGAAGGGACGCAAATTTTTTAATACATTGATTATATTTACGATGTACTTTAATGCAGGAACAATACCGACATATCTTCTGCTCAAGGATATAAAACTGCTTAATAAACCGGGAGTGCTTGTAATTCCATACTGTTTAAGCGTGTTTAACATGATTATCATGCGCAGTTTCTTCTATGGGATACCCGAAAGTCTGCGTGAATCTGCAGAAATAGACGGTGCTGGTCCTATCCGGATTCTGTTCAGCATCTATCTGCCTTTGTCAACGTCCGTAATTGCAACACTTTCATTGTTTTATGCCGTCGGGCGATGGAATGGTTTTTCCGATGCGTTAATGTATATGAATAATAGGGATTACTGGCCCATTCAGTTGCTGCTGTATAATATCCTGAACAGTATTACCAATATTGAAGTTGCGACTCAGGAGGGTTTTTCAAAACCCGGGCTTTCTGAAAGTATCAAGGCTGCTACGGTCATGTTCGCTACCGTACCCATCCTGTTGGTATATCCATGGCTGCAAAAATACTTTATCACGGGTATAACCATCGGGGCAGTTAAGGGTTAATTTGTTTCCAGGACACATTGTGTCTATAAATACATATTAAGGAGGATTACCATGAAGAAAACACTGACAATTTTACTTATTTGCATTATGATGCTGACAATGTTGACAGCTTGCGTAACGGATACTTCGAAACCGTCCGCGCAGGAACCTACCAAAGCAGCAGAGGCGCCCACCACTGCACCTGCTGACGACGCAGAAATTGTTAACGGCAAGTTTGTCAAGACAAGAAAAATTACCGTTGAGATTTATGACCGCGGTAACGACGGCGGAAGCAAGCCGGAGGACAACTTCTACACCGATTTTATCAAGGAAGGCATGCTTCGCGATCACAATGTCGAGGTTACTTTTGTTCCTGTTCCGCGCTGGACAGAAACCGATGTGCTGAACAACCTTCTTGCTGCAGGTGACGCTCCGGATATTTGTGTTACATACAGCTATCCGACCATTCAATCCTATGCCAACATGGGCGGTGTCCACGATCTTTCACCCCTTCTCGAAGAAAATAAGGCAATGCTGACAAACCTTTGGGATCTTCTTGGGGACACAAATATTTATTACGATCAGGACCCTGCAACAGGAAAACTTTGGGCAATTGAAGCTATCAGAGCTCAAATCCCAAGGATAAACACTTTTGTTCGTGAAGACTGGCTAAAGAAACTGAATATATCTGAACCCAAAACCCTTGAAGAGTTCGAAAGTATGCTGTATAAATTCAAGGAAAATGCTGCTGTACTTCTTGGCGCCGATGCTGACAAGATAGTACCGTTCTCCGTTTCCTTCGATGTTGGCTGGACTGCGAACAATCTGCTTTTATCCTTTGTCCCTGACGCAACCTCCGACAAAGATTTTTACATTTATGGTTTTGATGACAGACAATTATTGTGGCCCGGTGTCAAGGAAGGCGTCCGCAAACTGAATGAATGGTACAATGCAGGGTTAATGTGGGATGATTTTGCTCTTTATAAAGAGGGTGACACTACCGAAGGTAACATGATGAAAGCAGGTTATGTAGGCTCAATGCTGCAGAATTGGGATAATCCTTACCGTGATGCTGATGAGGGTATTCATGGAAACCTGCAGAGACTTGGCCCTGATTGTGCATATATTGCTATTGACCCATTCCCGAACGATGCCGGAAAGTATAGAAAGCTCACTTATGATACTACAGACCGAAAAGTATTTTTCCCGTCCACCAACAAAGAGCCTGTAGCATCGCTGTTGTATCTGGATTGGATTTCCACGCTTGAAAACCGCAGATTCCTGCAGATTGGAGAAGAAGGCGTTACTCATCAGGTAATGCCGGACGGAGCAATTAAAACGATTGCTGCAACAGGGGAAAAGATCATGAATTCTACCAATAACCTGGACTACACAATCACGATTAATGGCTTGGATCTGGGTGACAGGGACCTGACCACGAGATCAATAGCTCTTGGATACGCAGGCGTTGACGCGAGATTTATTCAAAAAGCTTTTGATATGGCTATGAACGGCGGTTTTACTCCGAAGCACTTTAACTGCGGAGAAATTCAAGCAGAAGCAGGTATGGGTCAAGTACTAAAGGAAAAACGTGATATTCTTTACGCTCAAGCTATTGTTTGTTCACCATCGGATTTCGATTCAGTATGGGATAACTACTTCCAGGATTATCTGAACTCCGGTGGGCAGGCCATCATTGATGAGCGCAGAGCTGCGTATGAAAAATATTATGAATAAATGAGCAAATTTTATGCCGCTTAAATAAAAGGAGCCTGCAGCTTTGCAGGCTCCTTTTATTAGTAACGTATAATGAACGGTGTGTCTCAGATTTGACCAAGTCCTGCCATACGAAGCAATTTAAGTAGTCTTAGCCGCTCAATGAGCGGTATTTTTATCGTATTCATTTAAGCTGTGTTATGGTAAAATATATATGACTTCTTGTATTCATCGTTGAGCAACTCGTATTGAACTGCCATACAACCATTTGTAACCAGACATATGATTTATTAATTTTTTAAATAAAATTATATTGTCTATGGAGGAGAGATATGAAAGCTGTAATTGACATCAGGAACAAAAAAAACAAAATAAGCAGGCACATTTACGGTCACTTTTCGGAACATCTGGGGCGGTGCGTTTATGGAGGATATTGGGTGGGTGAGGACTCTCCGATTCCAAACATAAACGGTATCAGAACAGATATAGTGGAAGCTATGAAAGCGATAAAGGTTCCCAATATCCGATGGCCCGGAGGTTGTTTCGCAGATGATTATAACTGGATGGACGGAATAGGCCCGAAAGAGACACGCCCTCCAATGGTTAATACACATTGGGGAGGTGTGTTGGAGAACAATCATTTCGGAACGCATGAATTTATGGATTTGTGTGAGCAAATTGGTTGTGAGCCGTATATTTGCGGTAATGTCGGCAGTGGTACGGTTCGTGAAATGAGAAATTGGGTAGAGTATCTGACTGATGACGGCAATTCTCCGATGGCACAGCTTAGGCGTAAAAATGGAAGAGACAGAGCGTGGGATATCCAATTCTTTGGTATAGGCAATGAGAACTGGGGTTGCGGTGGGTTTATGAAGGCCGAATACTATGCAAATGAATTTCGGAGATATGCAACCTATGCTAGAAATTACAAGAGTATGGGTGAAACCAATTGGTGGCAGGTAGCCCCGTTGATCAAGATTGCCGGAGGCTCCAATGCCGAGGACCTGCAATGGACTGAAACCCTGATGCGTGAAGCAGGAAGATTCATGGGTGGATTATCTGTTCATTGCTATGTCAAACCTGGTGAAGAATCAAGCGGAACGGTATTCTCGAAAGACAGCTGGTATCAGACAGCTGTGAATACTTTAAATAAGGAATCCCTGCTAAAACAAAATATCAGTATTATGGACTTTTATGACCCGGAAAAAAGAGTACTTATGGCTGTAGACGAATGGGGAATGTGGGTTGATAATGAACCGGGAACAAATAATGCGTTTCTTTTCCAGCAAAACACAATGCGCTCCGCAATGAGTGCCGCGCTGATGCTGCATATCTTTCAAAAGTACTCGGATCGTATTCGCCTTTGTAATCTTGCGCAAACGATAAATGTGCTGCAAGCTATAATCTTTACCGAAGGAGCCAAAATGGTCAAAACACCTACATATCATTTGTTTGATTTGTTCAAAAAACACCAGGATTCATATTATGTACCTGTCGCATGGGATGAAAAACCGAAATCAATAAAAATGGGGCTGCCCAACGCGGATATTTCAGCATCCGCTTCAGATAACGGAAAAGTTTTTATTACAATTGTAAATCTTTCAGCGGACGATAAAGCCGAAATTGTACTAAACTTTGCCGGAAGAAAAGCAAGAAGCGTGAAGGGCGGTTTTATAAGCGGAGAAGTTACAGCCCATAACACATTTGACAATCCGAACCGGGTTCAGGTGCAAGAATTAAATGATATACAGGTTGTTAACGGCGAGGCGCTGCTGAGCTTATTCCCATGTACAATCGCAGCAGTTGAAGCAGAATTGGAATAAGCCGGAGATTAAAGGATGAACTGTCGATGAACAAATGTATCAAATGCACAGATAATATATACGTTACTGAAAAAGAAATAGAAGAAGGAATGAGAAAAGTTATAGAGTCCGGTGTGCCTATAGCGGATAAGAGCTTATACCTGGAGAGGCTTAAGACATGTAATTCCTGCGAGCGTCTTGTATTTGGAACAACATGCATGAGCTGCGGCTGTATTGTAAAAATAAGGGCGCTGAATGCTCTGCGTATTTGTCCTCATGAATCCGGAAGCAAATGGTGATATTCCGAATTGATGCTGTTACAGGTGTATTAGGATAACAATAAAGGTTGGTTATTCCGGTTTTTTATCGGAAAACGAATAGACATGCGTTAATAAAGACTGTTACATGGGGAGGATTGTTATGGTAAAAGAAATCAAAGTCCCTTCCGCGGGAAAACCTTTTAAAAATAATGCAGCCTTCTGTGTAGGTACGGGGAGAATGGGACTGGCTTTACAAAAAGAGTATATTGATCATTTGAAGGTTGTTCAGAAGTCGATAAATTTTCAATATATCCGCGGCCATGGACTGTTTTGTGATGATGTTGGGATCTACCGCGAAGAAGAAGCAGATGGGAAAACACGTGTTTTTTATAACTTTACATATCTTGACCGGATAATCGATTCCTATCTTGAAAACGGTATTAAACCCTTTTTGGAACTGGGGTTTATGCCGGAAAAACTGAAAACAGGAGAGCAGTCTGTTTTCTACTGGAAGGGAAATGCCACTCCGCCTGCATCGTATGAGAAATGGGCAGACCTTATCGAAAATACGCTGAATCATCTTATTGACAGATACGGCAGGGAAGAGGTTATCACATGGCCAATTGAAGTATGGAATGAACCTAATATCGGGTTTTGGGCCGGAACAATGGAAGAGTACTTTAAACTGTATGACTACTCTGCAAAAGCTGTGAAAAGGGTTGATCCTGACCTGAAAGTAGGAGGCCCGGCGATATGCGGTGTCGAAACAGAAAAATGGCTGCGTTCATTCTTTGAACACTGTATAAACAACAATTCACCGTTGGATTTTATTACCCGCCACTGTTATACAGTAGATAAACCAATTCGTAAAGGTCATTTTATATATCATGATATACACCATCCCACATACATGATTGAAGAATTGAAAGAAACAAGAAAGATAATGGCGGATTATCCTCAAATTGTTAGTATGCCGCTTCACATAACAGAGTTCAACAGTTCTTATGTTCCTGTTTGCCCGATACACGATACAACTTTCCATGCTGCCTATATTGCACGGATTCTCAGTGAAGCGGGAGAATATGCTGATTCCTATTCCTATTGGACTTTCAGTGATGTATTTGAGGAATTCGATGTTCCAAGATCTGTTTTTCATGGCGGTTTTGGACTCGTTGCGTTTTATTCGATAAAAAAACCGACATTCCATGCGTTTGAATTTTTCTCAAAAGCAGGCAGGGAATTGCTTTACCGCGATGAGAATCTGATTGTCACAAAGGATGACTCAAGATATGTTATTATCGGCTGGAACTGGCATGATAAGAGCGACGGAAAGCCGGGTCAGGACATATCGTACACTCTTTCAATTCCCGCCGTCGGGAAACAAGCCATTCTTATAAAAAAGCAGGTGGGAGGAGATAATGCGAACCCATTACGGACATGGAGCAACCTTGGAAAACCGCGCAGCCTGAACAACGAACAAAAGAAGATATTGTTAAAATCTGCAGAACCTCGTCAAACAGATAAAAAATTATGTGAACAAAATGGCCATTATGAAGTGGCACTTGACCTTCCGGGCAACCATTTATGTATGTTGGAAATTTTGCCTGTGAACGACATAACTGATTCATATGACGGCTTTGAAGCTGACAAAATTTTCGGTTTGGAATAAATATATATTATTCCGGCTGATAATTGAAAGGTAAAGGTGAATTAAAATGATAAAAACTACAGATTTAACTGCTGTCCTTCCGAATGGACAAATGTTTGATTTTTGGGAAATCCCGCAAGAATATGACAGGGAAATACACGTAAACAACAACCATCCGAATGCGTCGGACGGCAATGACGGTACTTTGGACAGGCCGTTTAAAACAATCAATGCCGCGGCGCAGGTTGCGGAACCCGGCACACGAGTACTGATCCATCAGGGAGTATACCGCGAAACGGTTCAGCCTGCAAAAGGCGGGTTGAGTCCTTCAAAGATGATTAGTTATGAAGCTTTTGAAGGCGAAGAAGTTATCATCAAGGCTTCTGTCGAGGTTAAAAACTTTAAGCCGAGTACCGGGTGGAGGCTTACAAGGGGATTTAGGGAAGATTCGTCAAAAACAGCAGGTATTAAAGTTTGGGAAATTGAGTTGGATCCGGAAGATTTTAAAGGTTACAATCCATTTTGCGCCGTAAATATTTTGCATGACAGATTGTTTATTGAATATGACAAGACCGATATGACCACGTACTTAAACAGAAGAGGAATGGTATTTGTCGACGGTGAACCAATGAAGCAGGTCCCGCTGTACTACATGATTAGTGAGACCGAAAATGCATATTGGGTTGAAGCAAACGGACAAAAGGTGCATATTCGTTTGTCAGGTGATGATGACCCTGCTAATCATGTAATTGAACTTACGAACAGAGAACAATGTTTTGCGCCAAAGATCCCGTTTCTGTCATATATTAAGGTAAAAGGCCTGACTCTGGCACATGCGGCTACCGGAGCTCCGGTGCCTCAGAGAGGCTCACTGTCCTGCTACCGGGGACACCACTGGATAATAGAAGACTGTACTATTGACTGGGCTAATGGAACGGGTATAGACTGCGGAAATGAATGCTGGCATCACACAAGGATTGAAGGTCAAATAACAGGAAATACCATAATTCGGAGAAACACGATTAAAAATGTGGGAGTATGCGGTATTGCGGGAATGTTTGTAAAAAATATGCTTATAGAAGACAATTTAATAGCCGGTACAGGGTGGCAGCGAATGGAGCTTTCCTGGGAAGCCGGCGGGATTAAACTGCATAATTCGGTGAATTCCCTTATACGCCGCAACATTATTAAGGAATGTTACGGATGCGACGCACTGTGGCTGGATGTCGGGAATGAGAACAACCGTATAACTTCCAACCTGTTTATAGATGGTATTAATTCAAGAGAACATATATTTATTGAATGTACCCGCGATGTGGAGAACCTTATTGATAATAATATCATTTGGAATGTTGAGGGAAGGTATGATATAAACAATATAAAAGAAGAGCCCGGATCTTCCGGTTGGTATAAAACGACTGAAGATAGTATAAGGAACGGATACGGAATTTATCTTGAGGGTACGGACAGGCTTAGAATCGTAAACAACCTGATCGGCAAATGCGACAAGGCTGGATTTTTTGCAAAAGTGGTGGCATTTCGTTTGATGATTAAGCGAGGGGGGACATCAAGAGAGAATAAATTCTTTAACAACCTGTTTTATCAATGCGGGGAAGCTGCTGTTATACTCCCGAATGAGCACAATGAACTGGATGGGAATGCATATTCAAAAATGCCGCCGGGATACCTGCGCGTAATGTATCCTGAACCGGAGATGTGCCTGGATTTGGAAACATGGAGAGAATTCTGCGGTTTTGATAAAGCAGGATGTGAATGTGATTTGGAAATAGACATTAACAGTGATGATCTGACAATGGAAGTAATCGTCAGTGGAGAACTTCCCGAGGTGAAGGCGGACGAAAAGGTGTGTACGGACTATTTTGGGGAAAAGACAGAAGGTGTCAGGACAGCCGGACCATTTAAAAAACTGATGAGCGTGAAGAAGATGCGGTTTAACATTGATCCGCGAAAAACAGTGAAATAATAACCGTAAACGATTTATAAAATGCGATTTCTAATCCGATAAAAAAAGTGTTTGTCCGGAGATGTAAAATCATTCCGGACAAACACTTTAATTCTGTTTTTTTTTGTTAATCCGTTTTAATTCATAGCTGCTTTCTTAGCTTCAAGCTCAATCGTAAATCTTTCCGTGTCATATTCAACCAGTTTATCGAACCCGTAACCATTCATCTGTGCGGTCATTTCATCCCACATTGCGTCAAATGCCGCATCATCATTAGCAAAAATCATTCTCCATGTATAGTCATTGAGGGTATCTCCGCACTGGCTGCGAATAACAGAAATATCCGGTGTGTCGCCTGGGATTGATACACTGACATTCGGGCTTACAATCAGAACATTATTCTTTTTCATATACTCAACAGGCTCAGCTGCGCCGAACTTTTCAGCCCATTCTCTCTTCATTTGTGTCATTGTAGCCTGCTTATAAGTGCTCCAATACTGGTTCGAATATGGTTCACCGGTATTTGGATTAATGCTGATGGCATCAACAATCCACTGGTTGATTGCGTTGTTGCCATCCTGATATCCTGCGCCGCCCCATTCTTCAGGAACCGGCAGGTTATCCATAAGCGCGTTATCATTTATCAAAGTGAATTTTCCGTCAGCGCCGACCGTATAGTTAAAGCCTTCGATACCGTTATGCGCGAAGGTTAAGCCTTCAGGACTTGCATACCAATCCAGAAAATCCATAATCCTTTGATATTTCTCGTCGTCTACCATCGAACCAACACCGAATACACGGCCGCTTCCGTAATATGTATCGGAATCAGCATAGTAGAGTTGATCTTTTACCGGAATGTAGATAAATGCTGTGCCTTCTCTCAGCCTGTCCTGTGTATTCCAGAACCCTACCTGCCAACTGTACCACATAAGATATACCTGGCCGGCTGTCATTTTTGCACATGCGGAATCCCAATTCTGAGTACCGGAATCAGGATCTACGAGCCCTCGTCTGTATGCGTTGTTTAAGAATTTCGTGATTTTATAATATGCGGCGTTTTTATCAAGTACTGTTGTAAATGTATTATCGGGCTTTAAGATAAGCGATTCCTTAATCTTTTCGCCGTACCATGTTGTAAGCTGAACAACATTGGCGATACCCATCATACCATCGCCGCCGTCCCAGTCTGGCCATAATGAAAACGGATATGCGGGATCTCCGTCTTTATTTGTAGGATGAGCTTCCTTCATTGCAGCAAGAACATCCAGTAGTTCATCCAGATTGGCAATATCAGGACATCCCAGTTCAGAGTATAGATCCCAGCGCAATAATGGACTTGAATAAACGACATCCTGAGAATATGAAGTTGGGGATGTGTTTGTCATCTGACAGGGAATACCGTAAATTTTACCTGCATCATTATCGGGCAGATTTTTGTTGTATACATCAATCTGCTCTTTGTAATCCATCAGGTTCGGACAATTTTTAATTTCATTCGTGATATCTTTTACAAGACCTGTCTTTACGCAGTCAGCAAAATCAGCGTTTTCGAGGATTACAATGTCACCGAGATTACCTGTGCTTGCACGTGTATGGTAGATTGCTTCACCTGCAACCTGAGGCGCGATAATATTAAGTTCAATATTAAACCTGTCGTTAACCACCTTCCGGAACCAACCAGACTGCATTCCCTGATAATTTGCGGCTACATCATAAATATCAAAAGTCAGTGTTTTGTCATAGGATTTGCCGCCTGAACCGGAAGAATCGGTAGAATCAGAAGGAGTAGTTACTGATGTATCCGGAGTAGAAGTGGCGCCTGAATCGGTGGTGCCTTTACATCCTGTAAACAAAGCTGTCAACAACGCTGCCAGTAATAATAGCGAAACCAATTTTTTTAGTTTCATTTTTAGATTGCCTCCTTTGAATTATATTATTAATAACAATGAATATTGTTCATTGTTATTATCCTTTTACAGCACCTATCATTATTCCCTTTATAAAAAACCTCTGAAAAATAGGATAAACAAGAATGATTGGTGTTACTACGACGATTGTAACTGTCATGCGTATCGAAGTTGCAGTCTGTGCTGTAGCAAGAGTTGCGGCTATAGATGTCGATGATGTAGTGGTGCTGACAAGAGCTTTTAGCGAACTTGCCTGATTTATATACTGATAAAGTGTAAATTGCAGCGTGTGAAGTTTATTGTCCGTTACAAGCAGCAGTGTATCCTGAAATGAGTTCCACTGCTGAACTGCCGAAAATATAGCAATCGTTGCCATAATTGGCTTGATGACCGGAAGCATAATCTGCAAAAAGATCCGGAGAGTTCCGGCACCGTCTATTTGAGCGGCTTGCTGCAATTCTATAGGAACAGATTCTACAAAAGTTTTACAAAGGACAATATAGAAGGGTGATACTGCCAATGGGAAAATATATCCCCAGAAGTTATTTGTCAGACCAAGGTTACGCATCGTTATGTACCATGGAATAATACCCGCGTTAAAATACATTGTAGCCACAACAAAACGGTACCAAAGCTTTCGCTTCCATAGAGTTTCCCTTGTAAACATATATCCTAAAAAAGCCGCGATGATAACTGTAAGAGATGCACCTATCGCAGTACGTGCAATAGAAATCTTAAAGGACTGAAACAGGTTCGGGATCTTTAGAACATTAACATAATTCGAAAAGTGCAGGCCTTTGATCCAGAAGAGCACTTTTCCTCTTTCGCTTAAATCATTAGCACTGAGAGTGTTGATAAAAATGTAATAAAACGGGTAAACGCATACAAAAGCGAAAAAAGTATAAATAACATATGAGAAAATACTCACAAGTTTGTCTTGTATACCCATATCAATATTTCGTTTTTTTATTATGTACCGTTTAGCACTCAATGTATTTAACCCCCTGTCTTTTTCCAGCTGCGGGATATGAAAAAATAAATACGGACAGTAAATGCAAACAATTACAATGGTTTATACAATTATAAGAAACCTTCACCTCTTACCAGTTTAGAAAAAGAATTTGTTAAGCACAGAAGAAGGACACTTACAATACTTTTCAAAATACTGATTGCTACAGAGAGTGAATAACCGCCGCCTCCCATTGCAAGGTTGTATACATATAAATCCAAAACCTGGATATACTCCTTATTGAACGCATTCTGAAAAACAAAAAACTGTTCCATGCCGTTAGACAGGAAATTTGCAAGGTTCAACATAACTAAAACGAAATATGTAGGCATCAAACTGGGAAGAGTAACATGCCATATAATCTGAAGCTTGGACGCACCGTCTATCCTGGCCGCCTCGTTCATCTCTTCATCAATAGCGCTTATGGCCGCAATATACATTATTGCCGCCCAGCCGGCATTTTTCCATGTAAGCCACAGCCACATCCTGAACCAGACATGTTCGGAAGACTGCAAAAACATCTTAGGTGTATCGATAAGCCCCAGACTCATTAATACTGTATTGACAGCACCCGTGCTGTTAAGAATACTGAAAGCAATTGAATATACCAATACCCAACTGATAAAATTCGGAAGCGTTGTTACTGTCTGAACAAATTTCCTATACGGCCTGCTCTTGATTTCATTGAGAAATATGGCGAATACCATTGGAAACCATGAAAACATAAGACTTAATCCGCTAATCGCAAATGTATTTCTAAGAACCTTTAGAAGCTGGTTAACCTTAATGCTGTTATCGACCATTGATATAAACCATTTAAATCCGACAAACTTATCCATGGTTAAAGGAAACGGAGGTTTATAATCAAAAAATGCATATACCCAACCATAGAGGGGATAGTATGAAAAAACGGCGACCAATAGTATAAAAGGTAAAATATACAAAAATTCAAGATATGATTGGGCTTTTTTTCTATCTTTTATTAATTTCATAACAGTGCCTCACTTTACTTAAGCCTGTTTTCTACAAACGGGACATTAATAAAACAATAGATGCCTGTTTCTGTATGATATGTTCCGTTCAAAATCAATTTATATAGTAAAACCTTTTACAATATATAAGAATTATACACATAAATATCTGCAGTTGTCAATTATAATTATATTAATCATTTATAAAATACGAGCAAAACATAAGTATTCTTTGTGTAATATAAATGGAAACTTCAATTAATCACAGGAAAAATTATAAAATTAAATCGTTTTTGTTATATTTTTAAATTCAACCGGTTTATGAAACAACAGTATTGCCGGAGGCAGGTTCTAATTTATATTTTTTTACGGATTCACGGGTAACAAGCCGGCAGGGTATTTCTATAATATCCGGGTTTTTAGAGGGTATATACTTGTTTTCAAGCATTTTTAACATTACCTTTGCGGATTCCTGTCCTATTTCATTTAATTGAATTTCATTTGTTGTTAGGGCAGGTCTGAGGTATTCAGATATTACATTATTGTCATAACCGGCAACCGATATATCTTCTGCTATCTTTATCCCCTTTTCATAGAGATAATCGTATGCGCCTGCCGCCATTATATCATTCATGCAGAAAATTGCGGTAACACCGCTGTTAACTAAATATTCCGCTTCACTATATCCCGATTCTCTCATCCAGTCTCCATATCTTATAAGATCAGGATTAAACAGAATTTTTTCCTCAAACAAAGCCTGCTGGTATCCTAAACTTCGGTTCATTGTATGCAAATTGTCGGCAGTGCCGGCAATCACTCCAATCCTGCGGTGCCCTGCCGAAATCAGATATTTGGTTATATCATATCCGCCTTTTTTATCATCAATTATAACCGATGTAAAGCGAGGATTTTTCGACAAACCATATACTACGATTGCAGGAATTTTAAAATCATTGGGAAAACAATTGATAATCCTGCAGTGTCCGGCAATATAAACAATACCGTCTACTTTAATTGACAATAGTTCCTTAATTGACGGCTGCAGTACGGACTGAATTTTTTGTTCGTCATTGTACCAAGTGTCCTGCCATTTGTCATAAAGACGCATATCTATAAGGATTGTACGGTAATCATGATCTTCAAAGTACGCCATAATTGCGCCGACAATCGGGGTTGTGCTGAATAAATTTAAGTCTTCAACAATTATTCCTACAATCCGGGTTTTTTGTTTCCGCATTCCCTGAGCGAAATAATTCGGTTTATAGCCGGTTTGCTTTATAACCTCAAGCACTTTACGCCTTGTGTCCTCACCGACATTTGACTTTCCGTTTATTATATTCGATACAGTGCTGATTGATACACCGCACATTTGAGCTATTTCTTTCAGTGTAACCAAGATACCACAAATCCTTTCATTTTAAAATTCACATATTAAAACCTTTTACTAATTATTATAACAGCGAATATAATGATTAGCAATTTAAACACTAAAAAAGCCTGATTTTTTACAATAATTACGTTTATATTGCAAATATCATAATAAAACAGATAAACAGGAAATTCTTAAATTTTCTATTTTAATTATGTAATAATTGGGGTAATATTGTAATATAATAAAACGATTTATCATAAATTAAAGAAATT
>JAAYBO010000038.1 GCA_012730095.1 Clostridiaceae bacterium | reverse complement strand
CAGGGGCGTATTCAGGTGGTTGAGAAAAAAACGTGGTTTCCCTCGCCGTTTGCGTCGGAAATCCTGTTCCAGTTTGAGCAGGAGTTTCTTTATCTGGAAAAGGCTCCGCACCCGGGTCACAGCGAGTATCCCGCGATATCCGGGCTCGAATCTTTAAACCTTTCATACAGGGATGAAAAGCCCGGTGTATCGCTTCGTGACGAAGCGGTAGCGGAAATTGTGAAGAAAAATAACGCCGAATGGAAGCTTACGCAGGTTAAGTTACCGAATGAGCTGCATTCCTTTTTGCTGATCTACGGAGATACTCCAAAAGATGCTTTCACCGGACAGCATGCGGAGTGGATAACAGAGCTTGAAAAAGAGAACCGTGTTGTTTTGATACCATCACCGATGCCGAGAGTCATAGCCGCAGAAGAGGTTGGTCTGTACAGTGCGGCTGAAAAGTGTCAGTTCCCCGTGTCCTCGTTATCTTTTATAGATCGGGAGGAAAATACCTGGACGGAAGAGGAGGCAATAACAAGAATAATTCGCCGTTTCGCAAGGTATAACAGTCCCTTCGACAGGAATGAGCTTGTCGAACGGTATCCGTTTTCCGGCACGAAGCTTGAAAAAATATTATCAAAGCTGTCTTCTGACGGAACGATAGTCTATTCCGACCAGTATAAGAAGTATTTTCACGCGGCCATTTTTGACAGGGCAGCCCGCCTTACACTGAATATCGCAGTTGATGAAATAAAAGCCCGGGATCCTGCCGAACTTACCTATTTGCTGCATGAACGGCAGATTGCCGTAAAAGCCGCGGCAGCCGGAGAACAGTTGTATGAGGCGGTTACACGGCTCGAAGGGTTGTACCTTCCTGCAGATGTATGGGAAAGCATTGTTTTTCCGGCAAGAATAAACGGGTATTCTCCGGGGCTTCTTGATAAGATTTGTTCGTCGGGGAGAATCGTTTGGCGTGTTAAACCGGATGAGGGGAAAAACCAGTTCAGGCTCGCCTGGTTCAGGGCGGAAAGCATTGCTTTCGAATCCGAGGAAAATTCGGAAACATTTAATTTGTCCGAAAAAGAGAAAGACATATATACTCTTCTGCAAAAAAGGGGATCAGCCTTTACGCATGTCCTTACGTCATTATCGGGAATACCTGCCGGAGAGCTGCTCGATATCCTTAAAGAGCTTGTACTGAAAGGACTCGTTGTAAACGATTCTTTCGCTCCGCTTCGCTTCTTTTTGAATGAGGAAGCTTATAAAGCATTGAACCCGATGCAAAAAGCCAGAAAAATCGCTGCGATGGTATCCGGAATGGAAATGGGGAGGTGGGAGCCTGCTTATCCTCCGAAACCGTTGTCAATGCAGGAATTTATCCGCCGCTGCGGGCTGCGGTACGGTATGCTCTCAAAAGAAATAACAGCAATGGAAGACAGCCCTTATACCTGGCCGGAAGTTTACGAAAAGCTGAAGCAAATGGAATACGCCGGAGAAATGCGGCGCGGATATTTTTTTACCGGGATATCAGGTATCCAGTTCATGCTGCCCGATGCGCTGAACAAAATGGAAGCGGCAAAAGCCGACTATTTTGTACTGAACGCATCCGATCCGGCTCAGCCCTACGGCCGCATTGTTCCCCACAGCGAGCAGGAACTCCCGTTTACCTGTGTTATGGGAACGGCGGTTGTATTTTATCAGGGCAGGCCTGTTGTGCTGCTGGAACGGCATGGCGAAAAGATTACCTTTGACCCGGGTTTTGAATCTCTTTCAGAAGCTATCCATGAATTTAAAAAAGCATTCCAGACAAAAAGAATCTGGCCGGATCGGAAAAGGGTTTCGGTAAAGTATTGGCCGGAAGATCCGGAACAAAAACAAAAGCTGAAATCGGCGCTGGCTGCTGCCGGATTTATGCCTGAAATCGATAAAATGGTTCTATGGCGGGCGGCCCAATGACAATACAATACAAATCACGTAATAAATAATAAAGGCAAAGGCCACCGGCCTTCGCTTTTTCTTTTTATAAAACATATATAGGAAGGATTAATTGTAGGAGAATATATACTGTGGTATACTTGGATTGTAAATAATAAGCATATGGAACTAAAGGAAATTATAGCGGTGAATAAAGTAACACTGAATGAGATAGTGGAAAAAT
>JAAYBO010000313.1 GCA_012730095.1 Clostridiaceae bacterium | reverse complement strand
CCGCTTCCCTGTCGGAAAGAAACATATAAGCACCGCCTGGGAAAACAAGAACGGCCGGTTTTTTTGCCGCAGTTTTCATCTCCTTTGATGGTTCCTGTATATAGCCTGTTAAACGTACACGCCTATCCGGCGTAAAAGGTATTTCTATTATTTTCATATTGTATTCCCTCCATATTGAAAGCAATTCTCGAAAAAGGACACTGCTTTGAAAATCCGTAAGCTGATAGATTTTCAAAGCATCTATAAATTAAATATACAAGACTTAAACAGAATTTACAATACTGACAGCGTTGTTTGATGGAGTCATATTTGTAACCATTTGCTGTTCATGCAATATGATATATTAGCGAATATAGTATATGGTGGTAATATGGAAACACTGTCACTAAATTCACGCGGTCCTTATGTAAAATTAGTTCAAAGCCTGTTAGCGAGGATTGGATACGACCCCGGCCCGGTGGACGGCGTTTTCGGCCCGCAAACACAGCGTGCCGTGATTAGCTTTCAAAGAGATAACGGGCTTACTCCCGATGGAATAGTCGGTCCAATCACGTGGGGTTATTTTCAAAGGTTCCTGCTGGGCTATGATACTTATACAATACAACCCGGTGACACATTATACGTTCTCGCCAGGAGATATTATACCACAGTAAATGCGATCCTGACCGCAAACCCCGGCATAAACCCATTATACCTTAGAGTTGGGCAGAGGATAATCATTCCATATGGAATTGACGTTGTTTTTACCGATATTGATTACACATACGAGATTATGGAAATGGATATTGAAGGCCTTCAAGCCAGATATCCGTTTATTGAAACGGGAGTTGCCGGAAGGAGCGTCCTTGGCAAAAACCTTTATTATATTCGCCTTGGTTCTGGGCCTGTTCAGGTTCATTACAACGGTGCGCATCATTCACTCGAATGGATTACGTCGCCGCTTCTTATGAAATTCATTGAAAACTTTTGCCGGGCCTATGCTGCGGGAAGTAGTATACGTGGTTATAACATACAACAAATCTGGAATAGCAGCAGCATATATATCATACCGATGGTTAACCCTGACGGTGTCAATTTGGTACTCGAAGGCCTTAAACCCGACAATCCGTATTATAACGAGCTTCTTCAATGGAACGATACAGGACAGCCGTTTTCCCAAGTATGGCAGGCAAATATAAGGGGAGTGGATTTGAACCGGAACTATCCTGCAAGCTGGGAAGAAGCGAAAGCCCAGGAGCCGTCACTTGGAATAACCGGTCCGGGTCCAACTCGTTTCGGCGGACCTTTTCCGCTTTCTGAGCCGGAGTCGCAGGCAATAGTAGACTTTACCCGACAGCACAATTTCAAGCTTGTTATTGCATACCATACCCAAGGTCAGGTTATTTACTGGCTTTATAAGAACATATTTGCCCCAAGGGCGCAGCAGATCGGTGAAACTTTTGCAAGAGCAAGCGGTTATGCCTTATCGGCAACGCCTTATGAAGCGGCATATGCAGGATATAAAGACTGGTTTATTGAAGAATATACGCGCCCCGGATACACAATCGAGGCGGGACTTGGCAGAAACCCGCTTCCGATATCGCAGTTTGACATGATTTATAATAACAATGAAGAAATAATGCTTCTTGCGCCGATTATTTAGCCGAATAGCCTTAAGCTATTCAATTTTTTTAACCTTTTGATAAAAAAATGTTTGTATAGGTTTGAATCCATACTTTACCGAACCTATAATCTGCTCTGTGCTTCCAAGAAAAAGTATGCCCCCGTGGACAAGAGAACGATTGAAAGCTTTATATATATTGGCTTTCGCTTCCTCTGTAAAATAAATCAACACATTCCTGCAT
>JAAYBO010000312.1 GCA_012730095.1 Clostridiaceae bacterium | reverse complement strand
CAATTATTCCGGCAAGATCTATTTGTATTTTATGCATATACATTTGCGCTCCGATTGTATTGCTGTTGACAAAATTAAAAACCTCCGCGGTTACTATAATCTTAAAGCTTAATCCAAGAGCGGAACGAGTGCCCGCTATTAAAAAAGTCCTAAGCGACGGAATGTATATATCAGTTATTATTTTTCTTTTTTTTATCCTATAGCTTTTTGCCATTTCGAGCAAACGCCCGTCAACACTTACAAGCCCCTCTGCAATATTTGTATAAAGAACCGGAAAAACAACAAAAAAGCATATGATCAAAGGAGTAAGCGAAACAGGCAGCAGTAAAAGAGCCATAAGGATGATCGCAACTGTCGGTATTGAACGGGTGACGGCTGAAATACGATCCATAACAATGTATATAGCAGGTACAATCTTACCTGATATACCAAATATTAGTGCTGGGATTAAAGCCATAGCAAAGCTTAAAAAAACGGCTTTAACAGTATTGCCGATAACAGGAACAAAAATATTAGAGCGGATAATCGAAACAAGAGAAAGCAGCACTTCATACGGGGAAGGAAAAATCAATGTTTTCCTTCCAAGGGATAAAAAGTGCCACAGAACAATAAACGCCGCTATAAATATTACATATGAAAATTCTTGAAGCTTATTTTTCATATTTTACCGCCATATTATATCCGGGTTATAAGATATCCTCGCCTTTAATGCAGCAGGTTCGTATTACCAAAACCAAAAGCGTGCTAAAATTTCTCGCCCGCTGTATTTGCGAATTTTATCGGGTTATAAAACTTAATAATCATCACTGTATTTCATAATACAATTCATCATTTGGAACTTTACCCCCAACAGTATCAGGGTTAAAATCATATAATGCTTCAAAGAATGAATCAAGTGCTGCCCGTATATCCTTTACATACTCATGCTTTATATTGTTGCCGGGCATGGATTTTTCGACAACAGCCGCCGGAAGCCCAAGTTCCATCTCTTCCGCGTATTCACCTGCCTTCCCTGGATTTTCGTTAATCCAATCCATTCCTTCATTCAATACCTGTATATAGTTTTTTACAAAGCTCGGATTACTCCTAATTAAATCATCGCTTACAAATATACCTGCCTGGGGGAACCCAAGATCTGTTCCAAACGATTTTTTCCACTCCTGCTGCAAATCCAAAAATACTTTTGTATTTTGCTGCTTTAATTTTACTGTAGTTAAAACAGGTTCCGGAAGCATCGATATTTTTGCTTTCCCCGCAAGGAAATTAGGCGCAAGCTCCGTTGCTCCGGACAGATATATAATGTTAATATCTGTATCGGGGTCTATTCCGTTTTCCTTGCACAGAGTTCTAAATACTATATCGGGAACAAGGCCTTTTCCCATCATATAAACATCTTCACCTTTTAAAGCATCCCATCCTTCAATGTCTTCCGTTGACGCGATGTAAAGGTTTCCCCATGTAACAACAGACGTGAGCTTATACGGCATCTGCTTCTGATACAGCTGTGCGGCAAGATTAACAGGAACAATAGCTAAATCCGCCTCTTTTGCGGTTAATCTTGCTACAATCAAATCTGTTGCAGGGACAACTTCATAATCGATTTTCGTTCCGTCAAGCGAGGTAGTATCCTTCATCGGCTTGACAATGCTAACGGCTGTTGCACCCGCAGGAGCAACAACTTTAATTTGTTCAATCTTTTTTCCCTGAGCACAGGATGTAAAAACAAGTAATATTAGTATGAAAGTTAAGAACAGTACCAAGATTTTTCTTTTCATAGTATTTATCCTCCT
>JAAYBO010000311.1 GCA_012730095.1 Clostridiaceae bacterium | reverse complement strand
TTTTTAGGGTTATGATAATAAGTATGCCGGGTATTGGCAGGGATTAAAAACAATTCCTCCGGTTCCGGGTAAAATTCATCTTCTTCAATGATGAGCGTCCCTTCACCGTCCAAAAAATAATAAAATTTGTTATAGCCATAAATACAGTTCGTTTCACCCCAGTCGGGAGCACAATAGTTTACACGGCATATCAGGTTTTTAACGGTGATGTTCTCGAAAAAATTCTTTATATCTTGCTGCATAAAGGGGACTCCGTTTATAGCATTGTTTATTTTTATATTAACATATTACTGTTATCATAACCACTATAACAAGCTCTTGTAAATGAAGTTCCTGTTTTTGCTATGAAAGTAACGGCTGAATGAAGCTCTGTACATATGAATCATAGTTATGGAAACAATTGCATATATTTTTCTCCGTTGGTATAATAACCTCACCCGTTACCGAAATCACAGATTTCGAACGGGTACCCGAGAACATTGTAACATGAATTTATACAGCCGATACCCGACTGCCCCTGGTTTCACCAAGTGAAAATCTTATGATTTTCTTAAATTCATGTTATAATAAAAACACTATATATTTCAGAGGTATATCGGATGTGTAGAAAAAAGTTCAGGGACAGTTTAAGTATGTTTTTAAATAATCTTTCGATTAAAAACAAGATATTCTTATTCTGCGCCGTGATTCTTTTAATATCTCTGTCTGTTTTTGCTTTTCTGACAATTAACATATCCAACCAGGCTATTGTTGATAAAGCGGTTAAAAACGCGGGAAGAGAACTGGCTTTGATAGACAGAAGCCTGCTGAATTTAACCAATAACGCCGAAAACTACGTAAGGATTCTTTCAATAAACAACAGGCTGCAAACTCAGCTTGCACGAATTGAAAATCAGCAGCTTGGTTCAATTGACAACCTTGAACTGGAAAAAACACTGTCGACTGCGTCAAGCAATGTTGTTGAACCTATAACGCATATTGCCGCAGCCAGTGTTATATCATCAAAAGGGGATCTTTTTGACATCGGATATGTGGACAATACAAGCATAAGGCAGTATTTCGGCGGTGATGTAATCAACACGATAAAGGAAAAAAAGACGCCTTGCTGGCTCGGGCTCATGAAAATACAGTTCAAAACCGGTGGGGAAGAAGATGTATTTGCGATTGCAAAACCGATTATTGGGTTTGATACGGGACATTATCTGGGTACAGTTGTACTTTATATGAAAGAAAAAGATCTCGCTTTGATGTATTTGGACAATATCATCAATCAAAATGATAAATTTTATATTATTGATGAGAATAAAAGAATTATATCTACTCAGGACAAACATGAATTATACCAGGCATTTGATGAAAAAAAATATTTAGGTGATTACCGCCTTGAAGATATTTCAGATATTCAAAGCATTATAAGCAGTATTGATAATATACAGACTTTGATTACTGTCAGGGGCTTCGAAAAGCTTAACTGGAAAATTATAAGCGTCACGCCGTTGGATGAGATTACATATGAAAATAAGAACATAACAAGGCTTATTGTTGTTTTCGGGATCATCTGCCTGATTTTTGCCTTTGCGGCTTCATATATACTATCTTACAGAATATCCAAGCCGATATTAAAACTTGTTAAAATTATGAGAGAGATTCAATCGGGGAATATGAAGTTAAGGGCTAATTTTACGGCAAGAGATGAGATTGGAATGCTCGGCGCGGGGTTTAACAACCTTATGGATAAAATAAATGAGCTTTTGGAGCAGATTTATACCGATCAGAAATTAAAAAGGGAAAGCGAGTTCAAATTGCTTCAGTCCCAGATCAAGCCTCATTTTTTGTATAATACGATTGAAACGATTATTTCCTTTATTAAACTTGATCTTAAGGATAAAGCGATGACGGCGGCGAAAAATCTTGCCGGGTTCTACCGGATTTCCTTAAGCAAGGGCGATGATATCATTACAATAGAGGATGAAATTCGTTTGATAGAAAACTATCTGGCCATACAAAAACTGCGTTATGTGGAATATCTTGATTACAGCGTGGAAGCTGATGAGGAGATTTTGCAGTTCCGTATTCCGAAACTGACGCTTCAGCCTCTTGTAGAGAATTCCATTTATCATGGATTAAAGCAAAAATCAGGTAAAGGCATGCTGAAAATCAAAGGATATTTTGAAGATGGTACCGTTAAGATTGAAGTGTTTGACGATGGGGTTGGAATGGATGAAGAATCGATAGCGAGGGTTTTGGACCGGTCAGCAAATGCTCAGAAGAAATCCGATTTCGGAGTTTACAGCGTCGATTCGAGAATAAAGCTTTTGTACGGCGAACTATACGGAATCAGTATAGAAAGCAGAGTTGGAGAATATACAAAGGTTACGGTTACTATACCGGCTGTTCGGGAATAGGAGGAAATATGTTAAAAGTAATGATAGTTGATGACGAGTATTATTTCAGGGAAGCGCTTAAGATATCACTTTCGTGGCAGGATCTTGGGTTTATTGTATGCGGTGAGGCTAAAAACGGCAAGGAAGCGCTCGACATGATAGATGATCTCGAACCGGATATCATTCTTGTGGACATCAATATGCCTATAATGGACGGATTGGAATTTGTAAATGAACTTAAAAACAGAGGGGCCGACTGCAAGATTGTAATACTGACCGGACACAGCGAATTCCAGTATGCCAAAGAAGCGGTAAAGCTTGGGGTATACAATTACATATTAAAGCCCGTAAATGAAAAAGAACTGACTGAAACCCTCATTGATATCAAAAGAGACATTGAAACAGAGGTAAATATAAAAATTGAACATAACAGGTTAAAGCAGCAGGTTAAAGAAAGCATTCCGCTTTTAAAGGAAAAATTTTTAAATGAGCTCATACAGGGGAATCTGCCGCGAAATAAGAACGCTATTACAAAAAGAATGGAGTACCTCAATATCCATTTTTGTTCAGAATACTACCGCGTTATAACGATAGAAATAAATGACGAAAGCTCCGGAATTTTGAATGATGAAGATAAGCAGCTATGGAAATTCGCCGTTTCCAACATATCATGCGAACTGCTTGAAGAGTATTTCCCTTATGAAATGTGTTATGACAGCTTTGACCGGATATGCATCATCGTTGGGGTTAAGAAAAACAATCAGGAATTACGCCTTCTCCTTGAAAGCAGGTTGGAACTGATTCGGACCGCTGTTTCAAAACATTTGGGTTTCACCGTAACAATCGGTGTCGGAAACGAGAAGAAGTCACTGCATGATATATCCGCATCCTATAAAGAGGCTCTCGTTGCTTTGAAAAATATGCTTACCCAGGGAAAGGACAAGGTCATTACATATTATTCCGTTGAAGATTCGGAGATCAAGATCAACCTGTTTACAGCAGTGGACAGAAACCAACTGCTCATTCATTTAAGGACTGGTGACAGTAAAGAAATAATGAATCTTCTAAACCAGATTTTTACTGAAATCAGCTCGGAGGACCTGCACCATGAAATTCTTTACGTTATTTGCGTGGAAATGGCGGCGGTTTGCATGGAATACATCATTGAATTAGGTCTGCCGTTAAAAGAAGTGCTTCCAAACAATCTTCTGAACATTATTGAAGAAATACAGTCAAAGCGCTCGATACAAGAGATTAGAGAGTACATGGAAAGAATATTTAAAAATACGCTCGAAGCCGCTTCAAGAAGCAGAAGCTCAAAGGCATCCGTGATAGTGGAAGGCGTTAAGAAGTATATTCATGAACACTACGATAACAGTGATATGAATATTGATGAGATAGCAAGAAATCTTTATGTTAATTATTCACATCTATGCTTCATTTTCAAACGGGATACGGGAATTACTATTAATGAATACCTGACCGAATACAGGATGATAAAGGCAAAGGAACTATTCGATGCCGGCAATAATCTGGTTCTTGATGTTGCCGCGAAGGTAGGTTACGCGGATGCGAATTATTTCGGGAAATGTTTTAAAAAGCATTACGGCCTGTCTCCGAGCAAATATATAGAGAGCATAAGGCGCTGATATTAATAGAATATCATCCAAGATTATTCCTTATGCACAAATAATATTCCCTTTAATATGGACAAACAGCAATATAAAATAGTAGCGTACCTTTCGAAAGGGTAAATTTTGTAAAATGAATAATTGAAGGAGGCAGAGAAATGAATCGTTTATCCAAGCTGATTGTCTTAGCTGTAACAATCGTCATGTTAATTTCTTTGTTTGCATGTACGGCAGCACCATCAACACCGGATACATCAAAACCGGCGGACACAGGGTCAAGCACCGCTGATAAGCCAGCGGATCAAAAACCTGCTGAAAAGGTAAAAATCAAATTCCTGTCTTTAAGTTCCGATGAAAACAGGAACAGGATTCGCGAAGATTACATAAAAGTGAATGTCGGAAAAGAATTTCCCAATGTAGAAGTTGAGTATGACTTAGGAGGCGGAGGACAGGATTATGCAAACAAGCTAAAAGCCTACAATGCATCCGGTGATATGCCTGATGTATGGTTTTCGGAGCAGAATTTGTCAACTGTTGTCATTGCGGCAGGGAATGCGCTTGATTTGTATCCATATGTAAAGGATTCAGATTTTGCCAGGAAAATCAAAATGAAAGATCTCGTTTCGCCCGATAAAGACGGAAAACTTTATTGTGTGCAGCCTGGCGCGGATCAGTATTTTACACCGCGGTTATGGTACCATAAAGACATTTTTGCACAAAATAATGTTGAACCGCCGAAAACTTTCGATGAGCTTGTAAGTGTTTGTGAAACGCTTAAGAGCAGCGGAATAGTTCCAATGTCAATCGTCGGAAAAGACGGCTGGACTCCGAACCTGCATATGGTTCAGACAATGATTATGGCTGAAGATCCACAGGTTGCGATTGATCTTGTAAATAACAAGACCGATTTTTCAAACCCAGTGGTTAAAAATGCATTAGGTAGAATACAGAAACTTGTACAAGTCGGAGCATTTGCCGACGGCGTAACGAATATCGATTATGGTCCTGCAATGGAAATGTTTACATCTAACAGGTCAGCAATGCTTGCTATGTTTACCTGGGAACTCGGTAATCTTGAAAGCGCATGCCCGGATCTCGATTTTGTTCCGTGGCCTTCTGCGAGCGCATCGGTTGACCCGAACAATGTAATTCAATACTGGGGGGCTCCTCTCAGCGGATATCTCGCAGCGGCGAATTCAAAAAATCCGGAGATAGCCGCAAAGTTTGCTATGTTCTGTGCAGTTCAGGATGCATTGTACTATAATATCGAACAGAAAGCTCCAACGATGTATGACACAGGAATTGAGATCGAAGGCGTTTCTCCTCTGATGCAAAAGAACCTTGATCAGTTTGACGCAGCAGAGATAAAAGTTCCGTCTATGTGGGCGGCTACATTTAATGCTAAGATGTCGGCGGAATTTGCGACAGAAAACAGCAAACTGCTCACAGGACAGTATTCACCTGATGACTGGATTAGTGTAATTAATCCGGTATGGGCTGAAAACTTTGATTAATCTATAAAGGCTGTTTACTGAAATACGAAGCGCAAAAACATCCCTATATGGGTATAGGCTCATATAGGGATGTTGATTAATAAGGTGATGCGGATGAACAAATTATACGGCAACAAACTTGCTATATTTATATTTGCCTTTCCTGCACTGTTGTTATTTACGGTTTTTGTTATCTATCCGATTTTTCCCGAAGTCCTTATCAGTTTTCAAAAAAACGATGGCTTCAGAAATATGGGATATGTAGGTTTAAAAAATTATATTGATGTATTGAAAAATGATACCTTTTGGAGAGCGAACCTGAACACGTTTGTGATTGTACTCCTGTCTACCTTTGTCGCTCTGCCGGTTTCACTCATTTTAGCGCTCGTTATGGATAGGCTGAGTGAACCGATAAGAAGGTTTTTTAAAGCCAGCAGTGTGCTTCCTGCTGTGCTTTCGGTAACGGTTATAGCACAAATGTGGATTGCGATTTATGAACCGATGTGGGGGCTTTTGAACAGCATATTAAGAGCGCTGGGTTTAGACAGCCTCGCTTTGGCATGGTTAGCGGACAGCAGAACCGTAGTTCCGGCAATCGCAGTGGCGTTTTTATGGCAGTATTTAGGTTTAAACGCGCTGCTTTTTTACACGGGCATTAAAGCTATTCCAAAAACCTACTATGAAGCTGCATTGATTGACGGTGCAGGATTTATTAAATCAAGCATTAAGATAACTATTCCTTTGCTGCAGGATGTTACGAAGTATCTGCTTGTTCTCTCCATCCTTGGTTGTATGGCACAGTTCGCCCATGTAAGGATAATGACGGCCGGCGGACCTGGTGATATATCAAGAACCGTAATTTATCATTTGTACTACAGAGCGTTTTCAGCGTCAGATTTCGGCCAGGGTTGCGCGATTGCTATTCTGTTCGTAATTGAATGCCTTGTGCTGACTTTTCTAATCAACAAATTTGTTGCACGGGAAAAAATTGAGTTTTAACGGGATGGTGTATGGAATATGATAAAAGGCAAGTGCAGGATACTCGTGAATACATTAATGATACTGATGGGAATATCGTTTCTGTTCCCTATGTATTGGATGCTGAATATATCATTCAAAACAAAAAGCGAAGTATATAATAATCCTTTTGGCCTGCCAGAGCAATGGGTTTTTAACAACTATGGGGATGCGCTCGAAAAGTTTAATTTTCCAAGATATTTAGCCAACAGTGTTATATATTCCGTAGGAACGATAATTATAACGGTTTTTTTCGGAAGTATGCTCGCTTACTGCTTCAGCAGAATGGATTGGAAACGTAAAAACCTGGCGTTAAGTTATATTTCGATGGGGCTTATTATACCATCCCAGGTGGTTATTATTCCGCTGCTGATTATGACCCGGGATTTGGGACTTAAAGGCACGCACATGGGTCTTATTTTGCCATATTCGGCCTTTGCGTTGTCTTCCTGTGTTCTTATGCTATATGCTTTTTTCAGAAGCCTGCCCAGGGAACTTGAAGAGGCGGCTTGTATTGATGGATGCAGTATTTACCAGACATATTTCAGGATTATAATGCCTATTATAAAACCGGCAATTGCAACACAGTGTGTTTTAATATTTATGAACACATATAACGAATTTTTTCTGGCTTTTATTTTGGGAGCCGAGGACAAGATACGCCCGTTGACGGTCGGTCTTTTAAATTTCTTTGTGAGCATAGGCGTTTCGCATTGGGGCCAGATTGGCGCTGCAATGATTATAACGAGCCTGCCCACAATACTTGTATATATAATCGGAAATGAGCAGATAGAAAACGCTTTAACGGCAGGTGCTATCCTTAAATAACAGGGATCGGTATAAACCTAATTTAAGCGTTATCAGTTAATTGTATATATCATTAAGCTCTTTTGGGTTTGGTTAGAATTCAATTCTAAAAAACAAACATATACGCAGCATGTAAAAACATGCTGCGTATATGTTTTGTTATAAAAATTATGTCTAATACTCTGTTATATGTTAAAATAGCATTAAATAGATCAATAATTAAGTTGGTATATTTTATGGCTAAAGGAAAAAGTTTTTTGCTGTCCGTTGAAATACTGCCCAAATCTGAAAATATTATCAGGGTGGTTTATTCATATGGAAAAGAGAAAAATCGAAATAGCTGAATATTCCCCATTGTTTTTTAGTACAATGCTTGATAAGGCGGATAGGTATTATGAAAAATAAGAATGAGAAAAATGACAGGCAATTGTCAAAAGGAAAAATCTTAGTGTATACAAGAACGCCGATTAGGAATATGTATTCGTCACATCTTGCCTATAGCGTACATATGGCATACAGCAGTGATGGGTATGCATATAAAGCTTTGAATCAAAATTACGGTATTGTATTCGCATCGGCAACAATTTCAAAAGACAATACTATTAATGAAAAAGGATTGAAAAAACCATATTTGTTTTATACAGCCGATGGCAAGTATGGGATAGCGGCTGTCAGAATAAATGCCGACGGCAGTGATGACAGCGAAAGCAAGGGCAAAGTATTGTTATGGCTCTCCGACGATCTTTATTATTTTAAAGAGATCGGCTTGATAAATCTGCATATGGATGTATATGTGAGTGAAATAGTTTGTGAATACGATGCTTTTAATAAGCTGTATGTTTTGAGCTGGAAGGATAATGACGGAAGATGTTTTCAAAATAAAATTGAGGATATTACTGAACTGGATAACGCGTCGGACGCGAAACCCGGCGAAATGTCTGCATACGAAACCGCGTTGTCCGCTCCCGAAGGGGCCGTTAAGGGTAATGTCCTTGAAGTGGACGCCTGCTTCGGAAATAACCTTATAATCAAATGGTCACCTCTTGTAAACACGGATATCAAAGTGCCGGAATACATCAGGGTTGGAACAAAGGATCAAATTAATGCGGTAACGGCGACGGCGGTTTATAATGATGGTTCTGCCGCAGTCAAAAAGGTTGTATGGGACACTGAAAGCATTGATTTTTCAAAGGCGGGAGTTTACGAAATCTCCGGCACGGTTATTCAGGATGTCTATCCATTTCCGTTGGCTGTTGGATATGCCGATCCTGATATAATACAATGGCATGGAAAATATTATTTTATCGCGACAAATGACAACACCGACGCCGTGGGGTTATATGTCCGTGAGTCGGATACGGTAATGGGGCTGTTCGATGACGGTGTACAAGAACATATTATCCTCGATCGGAATGAGGAAAAGGATTTGTTCAAACTTTCTGGGCTCCTGAATTTCATCTTATCGGAGATGAACTATATATTTTGTTTGCAGTAGGCGGAAAGGTCTGGGGACCGCAGTCACATATCATGAAGTTAAAAAAGAATGGCAGCATTATTGACCCCGATAGCTGGGAAGAGCCAATCCGTGTTATGAAAATGGACGGGACCTATCTTGCGGCGGAAGGTATTACGCTGGACATGACGTATTTTGAGGCGTGCAATAAAGCCTATTTGGTGTGGTCATACCGCTTGCACATTGGAACGCCTAAAGATTCAGGTTCAATGCTGTATATTGCAACTATAGATAAGAAAGAACCGTGGCGGCTGACAAGTGAGCCGGTGTTGCTGTCGAGGCCGTTATACGGCTGGGAGAATAATGAACATACTATAAACAACGAAGGGCCATATACAATTGTAACGGAAGATAAAGTATATATTACATACTCAGGAGGAGCAGCCGGCGGTTATTCGTATGTGCTTGG
>JAAYBO010000037.1 GCA_012730095.1 Clostridiaceae bacterium | reverse complement strand
GCAGCGCTTTTAGCTGGCGCCTCCAAAACAATACTTACAATAAAAGGGCGCAAGACCATCTTGCTTACCCTGCCATTTGCCATGGCCATTCTGGTGGTTAGTATCCATTATTATCCACACCGCAAGGGGCATTACCAGGCAATGAGCGTATGGCGCGAAGCCGAACGCTGGTATAATTTCCGTGCCTATCAGGCAGCAGTTGAGTCATCGGCAACAAGAGAAATAATAAGAGAGATGAAAAAAATATTAGATACAGATGAGTAGTTAATAACATGGGAAAAAGAAGAGGAAGCTGAAACGCTTGGCAGCCAATGCTTCCTCTTCCGGCTCCCTCCAAACTAAAAACAGAAAGGAGGATTGAATTATGACGTAAAGATAATGATTTAGAAGGAACGGTAACTTATTCCGTGAAATTTCTACCGATGCACCTGCAAGGCAGAGTGGCATTAAAGTAGTTCTTTAGTTTTAACTGTCGTGAACACTTCACGGCTAATCTTTATGTTTTTTAAATTAAAATCAAATGAAAAAGAAAATAATTTTTGCAGTAGCAACAGGATTGTTCGCAGTAGCAACTGTGTTTAATATAAATATGTTGCAGTCAAATAGTGCAAGTGATATTTCGCTTGAGAATATCATGATTATGCAAAAAGCAGAGGCGGAGTCATGGTTTATGATGTGTGTTTATGCTTCGCGAACGTGTACGTTCCCTGATGGTTTTTCAGTACCGGGAGTTAGGCACTATTAACATTTTTAGCCCCTTGAGCGATGTTCAGTCTCTCAAGGGGATTATCAAATAGTCATTTTGAGTTATTATAAATCTTTCACACTATTTTATATGAAACGAGCATGATTCGTTAAACACAAACACGGATGTATATTCATCATGCGAGTTCCATCCGGCCTTATTTTTAAAATCATTTGCGGATGAAAACCAATTGCTTATTATTCGGTATTTGCCTGATTTTAGTGAGTTGTAATAGAGGAAACAAAAACATTGAGGAGTATTTTAAGAACATGCCAAATCATCATCCTGCGGTTGATTTAGTGGATATAGAGGGAGCTATATTTGGAATGCCGCTGGAAATTGCAATGTCAGACACATTGTTAGTAGCAATGGATGACATTGGGAATAAATATTTTACGCTTATCGATATTAAAAACAACAGGCTGGTCAATAGGTTTGGAGATAAAGGGCAGGGGCCGGATGAGTTTATGTACCCTAGCAATATAAGCATAAACAGGTTCGACAACATATTGGAATTTACCACATCGAACCCTATTGCCCATAACAGGTTTTCACTAAATGGCGCAGCAAAAAATTCGCCGTTAACATCCTCAAAAAAGAGAGTCTTTTCTTTTAAGGATGATTTACCATTGCAGATTACGTGGTTTCCTGCTTTGAATTGCTATATTGCTAATGGTATGTTCTTAGCCGGGAAATATGCTATAATTAATGAATATGATACAATAACAAAAGTATTTGGTGATTTACCGCCATCGAAATATCGTAAGGAGATTGATAATTTCCTTTTATGTGATGCTTATCAAGGATTTATAAAGAGTCGCCCTGATGGGAAAAAAGTTGCGCAAGTATCTCTCAGATGCGATTTAATTGATGTTATAAATGCAGATGGGACTATAATCAGGTTTCAAACATATAATCCGGAGATAGCTGTCATTGATGGCATGGTTGCCATAAGTCGGGAATCCCCTTATGGCTTTTCTTCAATGGCCACCACAGACAAATACATTTATACGCTATATTCCGGAAGAACTTTTAATGAATATGCAATGTCAGCACTATTATGTGAGAAAATATATGTGTTTAACTGGGATTTACAGCCCGTTTGCTCATACACATTATCAACAGAAGCAATTAGTATTGCCGTGAACAGCGATGACTCAAAACTCTATTTTATGGGAATGGGAGATATTCAAATGGGATTATATAAAATAGAACTGTCCCATTAATATTTCAGAATTATCTATTGGTCTTGGTGATGCTGGCTTTTCTTGTATGGGCGTATTATAAGTTCGGCAGTTTATATTACTTCCTTCAGATTTCCGGAGATGACGTTTTTTAGTATTACAATAGGGCGCATTTAATATTAACTTAAAATTTGCAATAGATGAAACACTTTATTTTACCCATGTTATTTGTTATTCTATCATTAGGTTGCAATAATTCTAATTCAGATAGAACCAGGTATTTCAGAGAGAGTGCTGACAAAACTATAGACATTAGGGATCAGGTCGTTAGTGTAAAAACCGATAT
>JAAYBO010000310.1 GCA_012730095.1 Clostridiaceae bacterium | reverse complement strand
TATCCTCGCTCTGACTATATATCTCTAAGCTGCATTTTCGCTATAGTTTCCTTTTATTGTCCAATAGTTCTTCCAAGTAGCCCACATATTCACTCCGATAAGCCAGCGGGTGATTCGGGTGTTTTCGCTGACGCAGTTGTGCTTAGAGAATCGGCCTTGTTAAAGATATCAGAAATAGCACGGTAATAATAAGATACGCCGAATATACGGCCAGCATCGGCCAATGCGTAATAACCGGAACCACTGCGGCCTTTTTACTGTCTGGAGCGGGTTTTACTTTGCCCTTTGTTATGGTCCCGAAAGCTTTAAGCATAATAGCAAGAATAAACCCGACAACAGAAGCAAGAATGATAAGCTCTCCCATTATTGCCGGAGTCAGTGTTACACTGCCGACAGGTATGTGCCTGTTGTACCAGTTAATTAACACAGCAAGAAGGTTATTTGTGAAATGTGCGAGTATTCCGGCGATAATTGAACCTGTCCTGTAGCAGAACCATGCAAAAAGAATCCCAAGGAAAAAAGGTCCAAGTAAATTTCTTATATCGAAATGAAACAATGTAAAATAAAAAGCGGATATTATTATTGCTGTCCGAATACCCAGCGATTCAAATGCGCCTAACACAACGCCCCTGAAAAAAATTTCCTCACATATTGCAGGTAGCAGCACTATTACAAAAACTTGTATCCATAATTCCGGTATACTTCTTGGAGCCGGTACATTGTCAGCGGTTACAGGGCCGATTTTTTCAAGAAGAAAAATAACAAATGAATTCAAAACCGACGCAACAAGGCTCGATGCAACAGTCATCATAATTACCAGAAGCCCTTCCAGAATTGTTATTCGTTTCAGCTTTAGAACCGCTGTACCGTAAGGTCTGGTTAAATGCATAAAAACAAGTGCCGGAAGCAGGATTACAACCAGCTGGAAAAATGCGAGCAGAATGTATAGGTTATTATCAATCCACAGTTTTCCGAACAATACCTGAAATAACAGCTGAAATACAAGGTATATCAAAACGACTACAAATATCAGATAATTTGTCTGTTTCTCGATTAAATGCTGCTTCAAATTAACCTCCGGTTTATTTTTTTGCTGCACATACTAATGTTTGTTTTTCGGTAATGATAAGCATAACCGGTTTATCGTGGCTATCGCGGGGAAGCCTTTGCACTATCTGGTTGTGAAATGCAAGCCCAATTGTCCTGCAATACGGTGAATTCCTTTCAACCCCGTTAAGATACCTGTCATAATACCCTTTTCCATAACCTATACGGTACCCGCTTCTATCAAATAAAAGGCCGGGGACAACAATAAGGTCGATACACGTTTCGGAAACAGGCTGCAAATATGTCTTTGGTTCCAATATACCAAGCTTTCCGGGTTTAAGATCCTGTTCGATGTTTTTTATCGGAACTGCACACATTTGTGTTCCCGGCTCAACTCTTGGCACAGATACGGTTTTCCCGCGGGCCAGCGCGTTTTTTATTATCGCATGCGTTGGAACTTCATTTCCCATCGACACGTATATAAAAACACTTTTACTTAATATAAACCATTCATGGTTTATAAGACTGTTTGCAATAATTTCACCATATCTTGAGACAAGCCGGTCATCCATTGAATTTCTTTCTGTTAGCGCCTGCTTTCTCAATTCGCTTTTTGTCATTTACTACCTCTTATTTGTTTTTAATATACATACAAAGCAAATTAAAACAACATATTACATTTTTATATTTAATTCAGCTTTGCTCCGCATTGAGGGCAAAACGCTGTATCCTCGGAAACCTCTGTTCCACAACTTGGACACTTCCCGGTATTTTTTATCTCCAAAATTTTTTCCTGAAGCTCTTCAATTTTTTGTTCATGCTCAGCTATCTGAGAGCATTTTTCTTCCATACCCAAATTGTTTCCGGCTTTGAATTGTTCATAAACGGCTGTGCCTATTTCATAATAGATTTTTCTAATCTTTTCCTTTTCCTGAGAAATAGCGGAGTTTAGCTTTGTTATCTCCACCATATCGCTTGTCTTTTGCGAAATATTCTTTCCGAATTTCTTTAAATCGTCCATAAATGCCATATATATCGCCTCCATATTTATAAAATGATTTTTTCAAGACAATTATAGGATATTATTTATTCACCGCAAAATCAAGAGCCTAAAACATTGCCCGTATGCTCCAACGTTATATTTATATCAGACACCCAGCGAGTGGTTTAACGGATCGATGCCGCTATGGAACAGGTTAATGAGCGTCTAAACTGTAACAACAATTGGTTTTAATAATGAAGGCTCTGTGTGTTATTTTCCTGTTTAATTGCAGTAATCCATAATGTTAGCTTTGAAGAAAGTGCAACCCTGTCAACGTGAAGCTGATACTGGTAATTATCGGTTCTGAATAACCTGTTATCGACAACTTCAATTACCAGATCTATATCGATCTGATTTGTTTTTTTACCAAGCAGGACATCATACTTCTGTTTTACTGCCTGCTGCAGAACTATTTTTTCCAGCTCGTCATCAACATTTATTTCAACAACAACATCCTTTAATGTCTGCTCCGTTTCCTGTTGGGATTGTTCCAGTTTTTCCAGCTTTGTCCGATAGTCTTCAACCATCGTTTCAAGATATCTGTTCCTTTTGTATAAAGCATCAATCTTTCCCGCAAGCAGAAGATTCCATAATAAAACACCGACCGCGATTCCAACTGCTAAGCCGGAAATATGGTATCCAAGTGCGGTTTTTTTCTTCATGGCATCCAATCCCCAAAGCCCGGGATATGTTTTAGCACAAAAGATCCACAGTTTGCACCCGCCATTGCACAGATAATATAAATAACCTCTCGTGCCATTGCCCGTATTTCTCCCTGGAGAATTCCCTTTTCAAACATCTGCAGCGAATTAAATGAGCCTCCAAGAGCAATAGCAATTGCCCATACTTTTACAAAGCCCGCCATATCATTCATCGCTTTAAGCGGGGGCTGATCATTAATAACAGCCGCAATCCCGGAAAAACACGCTGCACCCAGTACAACCCCGAAAGAAACCAGGAAATGATATATTAAAGCCCCAATAAAGGACGGCATTTTATACACCCCATAAAACTTATCCTATTGAAGTTTATGCTGAATAATCACTCTGAGAACGTGAAAATAATCAGAGTCTTTTTCTGAGTAAAGAATTCGGTGAAACACGGCACGGTGTTTTTATTTTAAACATCATTTGCGGGTGCGGCGCGGCTGCAATAACATTGTCTTCCATATCCCACATAAGATCGGCAGTCATTTGAATATC
>JAAYBO010000309.1 GCA_012730095.1 Clostridiaceae bacterium | reverse complement strand
TCACATTATTGTAACTGCTTCAATCTTCATTGTTCATTACGAAAGTGCGGTAGTCCGCTAACATTTCCCTAAGCAGTTCAGGTGTGTTCAGGTGGTAAGGGCAGTTGTTAAGACAGTGGCCGCATTCTATGCAATTTTCGATGCGTTCCATATTTTCCTTCCACTCATTAGTAATAAAGTCTTCATAAGGAGCCCTTCTTAACATAAATTTCATCCGTGCGGCCATAGGAATCGGAATATCCGCGGGGCAGGGCAGGCAGTAACCGCATCCTCTGCAGAAATTACCCGACAGTTCTTTTTTGTCTTTTTCTATTAAATTTTTCATTTCTTCATCTATCGGCGGAGGATTTTTTTCCAAATCAATAAATCGGTCAAGTTCGGTTTCCCGTTGAATTCCCCAAATAGGAACAACATGTGGATAATTCCATATAAAAGAAAATGCCGCCTCCGCATTTGTGATTAACCCTCCGGAAAGTGCCTTCATAGCGATAAATCCTATGTTGTTATCTTTGCACAAAAGGGATAGGTTTATTTCTTCATTTGTAGATAGATAGTTAAACGGGTATTGAATGGTTTCATACAGGCCGGATTGTACCGCTTCCCGGGCTATTTCAATACTGTGGCTTGTTATACCGATGTGACGGATATATCCGTTATTTTTGGCTTCAAGCATTGCTCCATAAAGCTCATCTTCATTAACGGGAAGGCTGTCCGGGTTATGAAACTGGTATATATCAATGTAATCGGTTTTAAGATTGTTAAGGCTGGTTTCGAGGTGTTCCCAGAATGTATCGGCATCCTTAGCATGAGTCTTCGTGGCGATAATAATTTCTTTACGGACAGAAGACAAAGCGTTGCCGATCTTTTCCTCACTGTCGGTATAAAGTCTTGCAGTATCAAAAAAATTAATACCGTTTTTATATGCTTTTTGAAGCAATTTTTTTGCCGTATCCATCGATACGCGCTGTATCGGCAGTGCGCCAAAAGATACACGGGATACTTCCAGACCTGTTTTACCAAAGACTATTTTTTCCACTTAACCATTTCCTTTCATATAAAAAGAAAAAATTTCATTTAATAATATAATTTCAATAATACAATGAAACGCTGTGCCGATCAAGTGAGCTATAGTCTTTGAACAAGGCTTGGCAGTTTATGTTATAATATGATTATTCCGCTATCAGATAGCAATGTATATTGAGATAGGAGGAAAGGTTTTAAAATGAATCAGGATTTTATTAAATTTATAAAAAACGACAGGTTTGCCAAGCTGGTCGGTACGGAAATTGTGAAGGTTGAACCGGGTTATGCGGTTGCTGAAATGAAAATAGCCGAAAAACACCTGAACGGTATAAACACAGTGCAGGGAGGGGCAATCTTCGCGCTTGCCGATTATGCTTTTGCGGCCGCTTCAAATTCGGAAGGCATTGTTACTGTTGGCATAAACGTTAACATATCATATATGAATGTACCGAAAGGGAAAACCCTTAAGGCTGAAGCCAGAGTCACTTCTGTTAGCAGGAGAATCTGCCATGTTGAAGTAGACATTGTCGATGAGGACAATGTTCTGATCGCAAAAGCCAATTGTACAGGGTACCGAAAACAGCAGACAGTATAAGCTGGTTAACCTTAAAGATGACGATAAACACCGGCAAGCGTCGTACCAAAAGCGGCATATAGTATCAACAGGGTGGTTAAATAAGCTATATCAACTGCGAAGGAACTTAAACCAGAAGCCTTTTATATGGAGCCTTTTACGCAGTACAAAGCTAATTGTTTTTATTCCG
>JAAYBO010000308.1 GCA_012730095.1 Clostridiaceae bacterium | reverse complement strand
TACAAATTTATCGGGTATTATTTATTCCGAGCCGAAATTTAGCCATGAAATATATGGCGAGGGGTTTTATCTGGTTACTGTAAAAGTATCCAGGCTCAGCGATACATATGATTTCATTCCAGTAATGTTTTCAGAAAGGCTTATACCGCTGGAAGATATCCAAGAAGGCAGAACAATTGTTATTGACGGCCAGTTCAGAAGCTATAACAATTACAACAGCACTTCAAAGCATAAGCTGATGCTTACGGTTTTTGCCAGAGATATTGTTGTGTCTGACTCGTTAGATGAGACACGGGTTCCAAACAGTGTTTTTCTTAACGGGTTTATATGCAAAAAGCCTATTTACCGCACAACCCCATTCGGAAGGGAAATATCGGATATTCTTCTTGCAGTTAACCGTGCATATAATAAATCCGATTATATCCCATGCATCGCGTGGGGAAGAAACGCGCGTTTTGCAAGCCATCTTGAAATCGGTGATAATATCAGGATTTGGGGAAGGATCCAAAGCAGGCAATACCAGAAGAAGTTGCCAGACGGAACTGTAGATGAAAGAACAGCATATGAGGTATCCATATCGAAAATGGAGATCAGCAAGGTAAACAATACCGAAAAAAAACAGGATGAAAGTGGATGAGAGGCAGGTAACTTATGATAAAGGTTGTATTTGGCAGCAAAGGTGTTGGAAAGACCAGATACCTTGTCGATGATGCCCACCGTTTTTTAAATGACTGCAAAGGTGAAATAGTGTTTATTGAAACGGGATATAAGCTGATTACCGGGCTAAAGCACGAAATCCGTCTTGTAAATATACGAGACTTCCCGGTTGATGGCTTATGCTCCTTTTATGGGTTTATTAGCGGTATGATTGCCGCGAATTTTGATATTATGGCTATATATGTTGACATGCTTGATGCTATTTCCGAAAAAAGCCCTGATTATAAAACCTTTTTTGATAAAATAAAAATTGTCTCTGAACAATTCAACGTCCGTTTTGTGTTCTCAATCAGCGGAAGCGTTAAAGATATTCCCGACTATATTAAAAAGGAATACGCTTTTTAGTTTAGATATATACACCTGTTAATCATATTCCATGATTGAATTTATGTCATGGTCATTTTTACAAAGCAAATCAAAGCTCTTCAAGCGCCTCTTTAAATCTTCTATCTGTTCATGTAAAATGAAAAAGAGGTGTTTTATGTTTGTTTCCGTTGTAATTGCGAACAGCACAAGAGAATACGACAAGTTCTATGATTACATTGTACCCGAGAATCTTAAGGCTTTGGTACGTCCGGGGATACGCGTCCTTGCCCCTTTTGGTCACAGCCGCCGTTTAAGGGAAGCTTTTGTAATGGAAGTTAAACCGGAAAGCGGGTATAAAGATTTAAAGCAGATAAGCCAGGTAATTGATGAAACGCCTGTGCTTACTCCTGATTTAATTATGTTAAGCCATTATATGAAAAGACGGTATGTGTGTACATATGATCTTGCGATAAGATGTATGCTTCCGTCTGGGCTTGCGCTTCTATACAGCGATGAGGCGGTTGTAAATGACGGGACGTGTGAAAGCCTTTCGCCGGAGGAAAAAAAGATCATCGATATAATTATTGAACACGGCGGCAGGCTGAAAACAGATAAGCTTCGTGAAATGACGCAAAAGCCCGTCGAAAAGCTTATTAATGGGCTTGAGAATAAAGGCGTGTTAAAAATAGTCAACAGTTTTCAATTTAAAGCCAGCTCAAAAACCGTTAAAGTTGCGTATCCGGTTGTTGAACCCGATGTATTTCAGGAACTTGTCCGCGATAATTCAATAAGAAGCCAAAACTACATACGCGTTATGGAAATGCTTTACGATGAAGGCGCGATCGCCGTGAACGAGCTGAATATACTTGGATTTTCAAACGCCGTATTAAAAAACATGGAAAAAAGAGGTTATATTTCATTTTTTGAAGAAACGGTTGAAAGAAACCCTATCGATGAACTTGATTTTTGTCTTTCCGAGCCTAAAACACCGACTGAGGAGCAAAAAAAGGCCCTTTGCACGATATGTGAAAAAATTGAATCCAGTTCATTTCATGAAATACTTTTGCACGGGATAACCGGAAGCGGAAAAACGGAAGTATACATGCAGGTTATTGCCGAGGTATTGAAAAAAGGTAAAAACGCGATTATGCTTGTCCCCGAAATAGGGCTTACGCCTCAAATGGTAACGCAGCTTATGGGAAGGTTTAAAGACAATATAGCCGTTATTCACAGCCGTCTTTCAATGGGTGAACGTTACGACCAGTGGAAAAAGATAAGAAACGGCGAAGTAAGGCTTGTTGTCGGAGCACGTTCGGCCATATTCGCGCCGCTCTCCGATATTGGCATTGTTATCATTGATGAAGAGCATGAGTCATCATATAAATCCGACAGAACCCCAAAATACGATGCAAGAACTATCGCCGCCGCCCGGTGCAGAATCCATAACGCGGTTTTACTTTACGGTTCCGCTACACCATCAGTTGAGAATTACTGGAGAGCAAAAACGGGAAAAATAACACTTGTTGAAATGAATGAAAGGACAAACAAACATCCGCTTCCTGAAATAATATCTGTAGACATGCGTGACGAAATGGATAAGGGCGCAAGAAACGAGTTAAGCAGCGTCCTTATTCGTGAATTAATAAAAAACAAGGAAGCTGGAGAACAATCGATCCTTTTTATAAACCGCAGAGGGTATTCGAACTTTATTCTGTGCAGAAAATGCGGGTATATAGTGATATGCCCATATTGCAGTGTTTCGCTTACCTGGCACCGATCCGAAAACAGGCTTGTTTGTCATTACTGCAGTTACAGTTCGGTACTCCCCGGCAATTGTCCGGTGTGCAAAAGTGATAATCTATCGCCGTTCGGTCTGGGAACACAAAAGGTGGAAGAGGTAGTTTCATCCACAGAGCCCGGGTTTTCGGTGATAAGGATGGATTTTGACACTACTTCCGGCAAAAGGGGCCACCAAACGGTTTTGGAAGCTTTCCGTAAGCAGAATATAGATGTAATGGTCGGAACTCAAATGGTTGCCAAAGGACATGATTTTCCGGATGTTACCCTCGTTGGGATCCTGTCGGCGGACAGCCTCCTTGGCTCAGCGGACTTCCGAGCAGGCGAGCGGACTTTTCAGCTTATAACACAGTCTGCCGGAAGAGCGGGAAGAGCAGGTAAACATGGGAGAGTAATACTACAGGCGTATAATCTTGATGATTACAGCATACAGGCCGCAATACGCCAGGATTACCGCGAATTTTACAGGCAGGAAATAAAATTCAGAGAGGAATTAATGCTGCCGCCGTTTTACCAGTTCGGCCTTATACTTGTTTCAGGCAAAGATAAGGAAAAGGTGCAAAAGCTGACGGAACAGATTCACAACGATATCACAAAGAATTCGACAATAAACCGCGGTGTGCTGATGTCTGCGCCGGCTCCTTCGCCAGTTTCAAAAATAAAGGGCAAATACAGGTGGCGTATTCTGCTCAAACACCCATCAATAAAAACCCTGGGCAAAATACTTGAATGGGTGAATGATTCATATAATAAAAAAGGCTCAAGGGATTATACGGTATCGGTGGATATAAATCCCGCAAATATGATATAATAACCTCACCCGTTACCGAAATCATAGATTTCGAACGGGTACCCGAGAACATTGTATCATG
>JAAYBO010000307.1 GCA_012730095.1 Clostridiaceae bacterium | reverse complement strand
GCGGAATCAATCCTGCTTGAGCCCTATTATTCCTTTCATCTTGAGGTCCCTGAGAAAACGGTGGGCAGAGCGATAAGTGATATTGAGAAAATGCACGGTACATGTGAAATATCACAAACAAATGGTGAAACGGCGGTTCTCACGGGGAGCGCTCCTGTTGCTGCAATGCGTAATTATCAGAAAGAAGTTGTCGCATATACCAAAGGGCTTGGTCGGTTATTTTACACTTTCAAAGGGTATGAACCATGCCACAATACTGATGAGGTAATCGAAAAAATCGGATATGACTCGGAAAGAGATCCTGAAAATCCGACAGGTTCTATATTTTTTGCACGCGGATCAAGCTTTTTTGTTGATTGGTATGAAGTAAAAAACCATATGCATGTTCAAAGCTTTCTTCAAAAAAATGATAATCAATCGGAAGATGCGGTGCAAAACCAGGCTTCAATCACAAAAGAGAGAGCAATCAGCCTGGAGGAGATTGAGCGAATTTTTAAAAACACATTTTTCGCGAACCTTGGCAAGAAGTCTGTTTGGAAAAAACGCAGAACAATTAGAAAAAACGATTATCATTCCGTGCCCTATATCGGCAAGCCAAAGGAAATTAAAGAAGAGTATCTGCTTGTCGATGGCTATAATATTATCCATGCGTGGCCGGAGCTAAAAGAGCTTGCGGATGGAAATATGGAAAGTGCCAGAATGAAATTGCTTGATATTTTAAGTAACTATCAGGGAATTCGAAAATGCAAAGTAATGGTTGTGTTTGATGCATATCGTGTGCAGAGACACGTCGCAGATATATTTGACTATCATAATGTCCGTGTGGTATATACCAGGGAAGCGCAAACCGCGGACCAGTATATTGAAAGATTTGCTCATGATAACCAAAAAAAATATGATATAACCGTTGCCACATCAGACGCTTTACAGCAGGTTATCATTAGAGGGGCGGGCAGTTCTCTTTTATCCGCCAGAGAGCTGAAAGCGGAGATTGAACAGGCGTATCTGACCTTAAAACAGGAATATGAACATATGCAAGGTAAAAATTCCAATTATTTAATTGACAAATTATCTTCCACAGAAAAACAGACCTTTAAAAACCTAATGAGAAAAGAGGATAATATTTACAAAAATTTTGAAGATGAATAATCTTGAATGGGGCAAAATATGCTTAATTTTGCTGTAATTTAACATCCACAAAGCTATTTATATGTATCAAGTTTTTTTCAACAACACAATCAAGAGCCAAAGTTTTTACCCCCTGATTTTTCGCAATAACAAGCTCGTCCGCAAAAGCCTTATGAGTCTTGACGTTAGGCGTGAAATAAAGCACATCCTTCATTTGAATGATAAATATTATGTACGCATCATAACCGTCTTTAATACACCGGCGAAGCCCTGCTATGTGCTTTACTCCGCGTTCGGTAGGAGCGTCGGGAAACATCGCGATTCCGTTTTCTTCAAGCGTTACTCCCTTTACTTCTATTAATATTTTTCCAGTAACAGTTTCTATATAAAAATCAAAACGGGAGTCTTTGTATGTGTATTCAGGCTTAATTAAAACTATATCTCCAAACAAATTATTATCCGATATCCATTCATAAAGCACTTTATTAGGCATCTGGCTGTCTATATTAATAAGTCTGTTTCCCTTATACACCGATATCAGGTCATATTTTGTCCTGCGGTTTTTATTAAAAGACTCCTGTACGAACACCCTGGCTTCAGGTACTAATAATTCTTTTAATCTTCCAGTATTTTTAACATGACAAATATCGGCCCTGCCGTCAATTTCAATATTGGCAATAAACCGGTTCGGCCTGGATATAAATTTGGCCGGCCTTATATTTTTATATTTCATACATTAATTCTCCGAAATAGTTTTATAGGAAAAATCACAATTCTGCTTT
>JAAYBO010000306.1 GCA_012730095.1 Clostridiaceae bacterium | reverse complement strand
GCATCATATGACCGCAGAAAATCTTCTATCTGAACAGGGTATATATTCTCCCCGCCGCTTATTATAACGTCTTTTTTCCTGTCTACAAGATAAATAAAACCGTCCTCATCCATGCGCGCCATGTCGCCTGTCAGAAGCCATCCGTCCCTGATAACTTCCTTCGTCGCTTTCGGATCGTTATAATAGCATTTCATGACGCCGGGCCCTTTTACTGCAAGTTCTCCAACATCTCCATTTTTAACTTCGTTTCCATTCGGGTCAACTATCTTTACTTCCCAGTTATAACCCGGTATTCCGATAGCGCCGACTTTATGGATGTTTTCAACGCCCAGATGCACGCATCCCGGGCCTATGGATTCGCTTAACCCGTAATTCGTGTCATAAAGATGATTCGGGAAATATTTGAGCCAACGTTGAATCAGGCTTGGAGGGACAGGCTGGGCGCCGATGTGCATAAGCCTCCACTGTGACAAATTATAATCATTAAGATTAACCGCTCCGCTTTCAATAGCGTCAAGAATATCCTGAGCCCACGGAACCAAAAGCCATACAATTGTGACTTTTTCCTCCGAAACGGTTTTCAGTATCCATTCGGGCTTTACGCCGCGGAGCAGCACTGCCCTGCTTCCGGCCAACAAACTGCCGAACCAGTGCATCTTCGCACCGGTATGATAAAGAGGAGGAATGCACAAAAAATTGTCATCCCTGGTCTGCCCGTGATGTTTCTGTTCCGTATAACAAGCCGACATAAGGCTTTTGTGCGTGTGAAGAATAGCTTTAGGGAACCCTGTCGTTCCCGAAGAGAAATATATCGCGGCATCGTCATCGTCAGTAATAACAATGCCCGGATCTTCTGAAGAACAGTTCGCGGTAAGGCGGTCATAATTTTCGGCAAACGAAGGCCGGTTTTCGCCGGCATAAAAAAGCGGTCTAACCTGAGGTATATCATTGTATATCGTCTCTATCCGGCCGATAAATTCCGGTCCGAAAATCAATGCTCTCGTCTCGGACAATTCAAGGCAGTATTTTATCTCCTCGGCAGTGTATCTGAAATTCAGCGGCACCGCAATTGCGCCGGTTTTCAGTATTCCAAAATAAATCGGCAGCCATTCAAGACAATTCATTAAAAGAATAGCTACCTTCTCCCCTTTTTTTATTCCGCGTTTTAAAAGCAAATTGGCCAGCCGGTTTGCTTTTTCTTCAAATACCCGCCATGTCATTTCCCTGCGGTACTCACCGGCGGGATTGTTTTCAATAAGCTCATATTCGAGCCATGTTACATTGTCCCTTTCCTGAAGATCCATATTAATTTCTTTCAGGCATATTTCGTTTCCGTACAAACTTGCGTTTTTAGTTAAAAACTCTGTAATTGGCATAGTAGTTTCCTCCCGTTCTACCGGCATACTTGTAATTTATGTTTTATTTACCGTGAAAACCATACTTCACAGCCTGTTAAAATCCTTATAACGCAAAAAAATGAATATATGCATCTTAGAATAAAAGGATTTTAACATTCCGGTTAACCCCAGAATAAATTATAGAACAATAAAGCCGGTTATGCAATAAGCTTTATTGCACTTTTTGTTTCAGGTACTCGCCTGCTTCGTCCAAAAAGCCAAGATCCCACAGCAAGCGGCTTGCTATATATTTATCACGGATATCCTTTGTAATCATAAAAGCATCACGAACACAGTCACCGGAATGTCCCAATTCCCTAACATTAACAGGCGCACCCGCCTCCGTTAGCATTCGCTCAACATCTTTATATGAAGGCAATTCTTCAGTTATCACCTTAAGGACTTCATCCCATTTTGACAGAATAACTTCCAGCCTTTCCCGGTGTTTTTGCTTATCATACTTGCCTTCTGTTTTTTCCAGTTCCATTAAAGGTGACGCGCCGCTGCCTAAAAAACTTACTATAAACCTGTTCCACGAACCGATCGAGAAATCCCGAACATAATTTAGTGCTTTCTGCCTGCACGGCCTTATGGTCTTGATAAATTCATAAATATGCAGGGCAAGAACTGTTGCAACCCCGCATTGTATTCCATGTAAATGTACGGGTGTATGAAATTGCAGCGCTCTCATCTCCCATAAATGGGAAAAATAATGTTCGATACCGGACGCGGGGCGCGAACTTTCCGCAAAGCTCATCGCCAAACCGGCAAGAATGAGACCTTCAATAAAAACCTTTACCGCTTCCGGATCCCGGTTTTTCAAACCGGCGGATGCTGATATGCAATTTCTTAGTGAAGAACGAACCATGCTGGCTATTTCTTCGCAGTAAAATTCGCCTGTAATAACGTTTGAAATCCTCCACTCGCAAAGACTGATGTACTTTGCCAGCATATCCCCAAGCCCTGCTTGCAAAAGCCTGACGGGAGCCTTGCTTATAATATCCAAATCCGCTGCTACCGCGCATGGACATACACTGGGCAGTGAAACTTTAATACCATCCCTTATCATAGAGGACGTCGCGGAGGCATACCCGTCCATTGAAGGAGCGGTACAAACAACAATATATTTACATCCGGTAACTTTTGCGAGCATCTTTCCAATGTCGTTAATAGTTCCCGAACCAATTCCCAATATAATATCGCAGCCGGTATCAAAATATAACGCGGCCTGACCAACAGCCCTGTCATCCGGTTCAAGGTCCGGGTTTTGAAAAACAAAACTTGTATAACTGATACCTGCATCATCAAGATGTTTTTCTACGCCTTTGCCCGCCGCTTCATATGTGTTCAAATCGGAAAGCAAAAAAGCTTTTTTACCCGTGTGCTTTTCAATAAGCGCGGGAACCTGAGCAGCGGCTCCGCTTGAAACAACTATATCCTTCACCGCGGTACTGTGGTATTTGCCGCAGCCGCAGTTAAATCCTCCCTGCTTTAAAATCTTTTTAATATCTTTTTTTTGTACCTCGCGGTTTAACAGCATAGTTAATCCTCCCCTGAAAATAAAGCGGGAATCACATTCGTCGTATCTATTATATTGGCGACAATGCCGGCTGTCAATTAACAGCGGTTTTTCGTTCTGTACCAATTAAGCGGCGGGTGATTGCGGGTTTATCCATTGCTCCCGCGTTCCTGTGGGTACGCGGCTCTGATTCGGGTGCTTTCGGTGACGCCGGGCGACATGCGGGAAAATATCAAATCCACTTGAACATGAAGTAAAAATAGTTGATAATAGATTATAGAATTTTTTAGACATACATAAAAAGGAAAGAGGAATATACTATGGTAATTCACAAAACAAAGTCATACCGTGACATGAGTAAAAAGGCAGCTAATATTATTGCCGCACAAGTAATTTTAAACCCCGCCTCCGTTCTGGGTCTCGCGACAGGGTCAACGCCTGTTGGCACATATGGGCTTCTGGCTGAGTATTGTGAAAACGGCGATGTTGATTTTTCAAATGTAAAAACAGTTAATCTGGACGAATATTATGGCCTTGATGAAAACAATGAGCAAAGCTACAGATATTATATGAATAAAAACCTGTTTAGAAAAATTAATATTGATATATCAAATACACATGTACCCAATGGCAAGGCTGAAAATATTGATGATGAATGCCGCCGCTATGAGCAGCTTATTTCATCTTTAGGAGGGATTGACCTTCAGCTCCTTGGAATAGGCCATAACGGTCATATCGGGTTCAACGAACCTGACAAAGTATTTCCTCTAAAAACCCACTGTGTCGATTTGGGTGAAAGCACAATAAATGCAAACTCAAGGTTTTTCAAAAGTATCGACGAAGTCCCGAAAAAAGCTATTACAATGGGCATAGGTACAATTATGAAAGCAAAAAGGATTATATTATTAGCCGGCGGCGAAGATAAAAGGGAAATATTAAAAAAAGCATTGTTCGGGCCGATAACTCCATCTGTTCCCGCATCAATCCTGCAGCTCCACAATAATCTGACGGTTATCACATCGATAGATTTTTAAATAGACGGCAATATTCCGGGATAATTTCTTATATTGTCCCGGCCTTTCAAAGGAAAATGAGCACGTTAAACCGAGTTAAACCGAGCACTCTTTCCTGTAATTGCGCCGCAAATACGGTATATCTTTGAAGGCCGTGGCGTGACTATGCATAAACTGTTATATGGAAGAACACATAAAGAAGAAGGCTGGCACAACTATTCCCTAATGCCTCCTGCAAACCCGGAATACTCATCAAGAAACCATTCCGCCGCTTTAATCATAAATATTGACTTACACGTTCAATAATTGTATTAAGAATAACGGTAGCCGAGGTGTCATACGAAAAAATCGTGCCTGGCGGATGAGAAGGCTTTTTATTGAAAAACGTATATGCCCAGTCTTTGTCAAGGCGAGTATAAGAAGTTGCCGAATGCGGAGTCGCCATCATCAACAGGTCCCTTATTGTTGTTTTTGCCAGATAAGGGTGTAACTCCTTCAAACTTTTATTTGCACAATTCTATTTTATAATACATAATACAGCCTTTACTGGCAATCTTTGCCCTGCTCACCGTCGGCATTTTACTGTTCCATCAAGTCCATACAGAGCTATTGTACAATAACGGAAACAAGAGCTGCATTTGCAAGAGCTATACAGTTCAAACCGGTTCCAATATGCGGAAATAACCACGTTTATTTCAATGCTGTCAGGATACATCCGGAAACGGATTGTACGCCGATTTTGACTATTTCGTATATAACGAAGAAGCATCGATATATTTATGAACAGAATGTAAAAAATTTCGTTAGGCTGGTAATCATAACGAAATGGGTATATAATTAGATAAATGTCCACAGCGTGGAAAGCTGTATGATGATATTTCAAACTAACAACATTATATATTATTTGAGCGGAGGTTTTAATTTTGGAAAATAAAGAAAAGAAGAAATTGACGACTGATATGAAAATATTTATTGCCGTATGCTCGGTTATTGTCATTATTGTAGCAGCGGCTATTGTGTATCTTGTGATGCCAAAAGATGTAGCAATAGTACAAAACGGAAAAATAACGGCAGACGAGTTCAAATACTATTATTATCAAAATCTTAATTATTTTCTGTCTTTAGGCGGACAGTCCGCTGATCCGGAAGCGCTGGTTAATTACGCAAAACAGGTCTCCCTAAGTCAGGCAGTCGAAACAGAATATCTTCTGCAGGAGGCAAAAAAAGACGGCTTTACCGTAGACAATAGTGAAATTAACGAGCAGTGGAACACGATGGAAGAAAATATAGTGAAAAGTGCCGGTAATTACAACATGCCAGTGAATGAATTTTGTAAACAAACCTTTGGCATTGGTTTGAGTAAAGTAAAATCGGTATTTAAGGATGATTACACCGCACAAAAATACAGGGAAGAAAAAATTAATGGCATTTCTGTGGATGAAGCAGATCTGACAGCTTATTACGAGGAAAACAAACAATCAATCGATTATGCAAGTGTAAGGCATATTTTAGTAAGCTGTGATAAAGACGCGGAACAGGCTGTAGAAGAAGAAAAAAGCAAAATGGCCCAGGATATACTTAACAGGGTTAACAGCGGTGAAGATTTTGCCGCGCTTGCGGAGGAATTCAGTGAAGATGAACGCTCAAAATATACCGGCGGTATATACCAGGTAAGGCAAAACGGACAGTTTGTCCCTGAATTTGAACAGTGGGCTTTTTCACATGAGCAAGGTGACACTGGAATCATAAGATCTGAATTTGGATTCCATGTTATGAAGCTTGAAGATATTTTTAACACTTTGGAATCACAACTTGAAAGCATTACATTTAATTATAAAACCAGTGTTTATCAAACAGCGATGAATGAAGCATTTTCGAACGGCGAATATAATATTGAAGTTAAAGAAGGATTCGACGAAATTCAATAAATGGAAGTGGTTTGAAATGCGTATTGAATGTGCTGCGCAGGAAGACCTTATGGCTTTGTTAAATTTGCAGAAATTGGCATATCAAAGTGAAGCTAAGCTGTGCAATGATTATACGATACCTCCTTTAACACAAACATATGAAAGCATAAGCAAAGATTTTTCAAATATGGACATGCTTAAAGCCGTTGATGAAAATGGTAATATCATCGGCTCGGTAAGAGCCAGCGAAAAAGAAGGAGTCTGCCATATAGGCAGACTTTTTGTACATCCCGATTACCAAAACAGGGGAATCGGCAGGCTATTGATGCAGGAAATCGAGAAGCGGTTCAGCCACTGTGTAAAGTATGCACTTTTCACCGGGAAACACAGCGTTAAAAACCTGTATTTCTATCAAAAAACAGGATATAAAATAGTTGGCGAAGAACCGCTTAACGATAAAGTTACAATAGTAAACCTTGAAAAATCAATTTAAAGTTTTGCGGCAGGTATTTACGCCATAAACATTTTAATGTCGTCCTCCACGTTTGTTATGCCTCCTATACCGAACTTATCAACCAGCAATCCGGCAACATTTGCGGACAGGAACGCTGGCAATGTCGGACCCAGATGAATATTCTTAAAAATAACGGACAAAGCCCTTATGCTTAATAAACAGGTTGAATACCTTACAATAAAAAGTATAAGGGGAAAAATTTCAACATTCCTAATTGAACAATACAATACTTTCGGCAGTTTAACTTTTGTTCTTCCAATGAACAGAAAAGAATTTGCTGAATTCCTGAATGTTTCAAGACCTTCACTGTCCAGGGAAATGTCAAGGATGAGAGATGAAGGAATAATTGATTTTCATATGTCAGCGGTTAAAATTATTGATCTTGATCGACTGAAAAAGCATTTGTAATTTAGTTATTAACCCGCCGGCCGGTTCTTATAATAGATATCCGTATACTTTTCTTTCGAGATTCCTTTGCACTTCTTATTAACATAAATCATATTATGATATAGCAAAACAGTGAAAGGAATGAGCTCTATGTATAATGTGCAGAAAATGTACCCTTATCCTTGCACCAATACATCAATGTATAACAGTGAAAATCAATATGATGCATATATGCTTTCTCCATATCATTACTGTATAAACATGCCTGTCCAAAACCCTTATTTAATGAACCGGTTCCCCGTACGGCATAACCTCTATTACCGCGAAGATAGATATCATAATCCAATAGAACTGAAGGATTATGGTCCGGAACCGTTTGTTGTTGATATCGAAGCAGCTGCCAGGCTGAACAATAATTTTCGCACCGCACTATGGACAGGTGATCATTTGCAGCTTACGCTGATGAGTATTAACGTTGGGGAAGATATAGGTTTAGAGGTTCATCCTAATCTTGATCAGTTCATTCGCATAGAAGAAGGCCAGGGGCTTGTTAGAATGGGTGACAGTAGAAATAACCTAAACTTTCAAAGAAGGGTATACGACGACTACGCATTCATTATACCGGCGGGCAAATGGCATAATCTTATAAACACAGGTTATAAACCGCTTAAACTATACTCCATATACGCGCCGCCGCAGCATCCGCGCGGTACGGTTCATGAAACCAAAGAAATCGCACAGGCTGCCGAAAGAAATCATATGCAATAATCAAAGGTTCGTAAACTCTTTAACTTCCGGTGTTTATGAATCGTATACATAAATTTGTACGAATCTGCAAGCCTCTTTCACACAAGATAACAGCAAGAAGTAACAGGAAAATTAGCAGCCGATATCGGTTTTGATATACGATAAATAATAGTTGTTATAAATCACAGGGAGCAGGTGGTTGTGTGTTGTCAGCAAGAGAACTATTTGCACGTATGATACGGTGTGAAGCCGAAGGTGAGGGCATAGACGGAATGCAAGCCGTCGCTACGGTTATAATGAACCGCGTTCATGTCCCTTACGGAGAGTACATGCGGGTTAATCAGGGCAATTTGAGGAAAGTTTTACTGCAGCCATACCAGTTTACATGCGCGATGGAAACCGTGTACGGCCAGCCCAATCCGCAGAATATTTTCAACATACCGGCACGCGAGCAGGATTACGAGGTTGCCGATTGGGCACTTTCAGGCAACAAACATCGGGGAGCGGGTGAATGCTTATGGTATTACAACCCGTTTTCGCCCGAATGCTCAACATATTTCCCCGCAACGAGAACCGGCGTCTATTTCAACCGGGTACAACAGCACTGCTTTTACTCACCCACTCCCCTATATGCGCAAACCTGACAAACGATAAAGCCGATTAAGGCAAACAGATAGAATTAAGTGTTTTGGAGGTTTTCATATGGCCGAATATAGTATTCAGGGTAATGTCAAAAAACAGCCGTTACCTGAACCGTCAAATCAAATGAGCAAAATGGAGCACAATGTACAGGACAATGTTAAAAAACAGCCGTTGCCCGAATCGGCGCATCAAATGAGCAGAATGGAAAACATTGAACACAGCAATGTCAGGAAACAGCAGTTGCCTGAAACGGCGAACCAAATCAGCAGAATGCAGGCTTCGGGCATACCGGCTCGTTCCATGCCTATGTACCGGCAGCAGGAACGTATTCACGAGCCGGAGCCCTATCGGCAGCCAATGCAGCCAACAAGCATATTCCAACCTTCAATGCCCCAGCAAATGCAGCCGACAAGCATATTCCAGCCCTCAATGCCTCAACAAATGCAAACCGCGCCGCCTTTTCAAGCTGACACAATCCCACGTACATCTATTATGACAAGCGGCGCCGGCGTGCGAAACTCAGTTTTAACCGGCACAGATTTTACGCAAGGCTTTCTGCAGACACAAATCGGGCGTCATGTAAAAGTTGAGTTCCTCCTTGGAACTAATATGTTCGTAGATCGCGAAGGTGTTCTGATAAAGGTGGGGACGGATTATATCATAATACAGGAAACAGAAACAGATGATTACCTGCTATGCGATATATACTCAATAAAATTTATAAGGTTCTACTATTAGGGTTGAAAAGCAAAAATTCGCGGCAGGACACTTTTCTGCCGCCGGAACTTTTTTCTCAAATTCTAAACTTCTTATCATTTTAATTGAAGTGAGATTTTCTGGTTAATTTCTTTTTCGCATTCCGCACAAAAGAGTTTTCAGCCAATGAAAAGTCATAAGAATGAAAAGAAAACTTCCTATCCACCCAAACAGAGGATATATCTTCCCTACCATTTTTGAGAAACCCTGCTTTGCCATTGGTATTACAAGAAGTCCGATACAGACATTAAGAACCCATCTCGGTTTTTTTGTTATCTGTGCAAGCCGCTCGGTACAGCAATATCCCGAGGATAATGCCGTAGTGAACAACGCAAAGGCTAAAATCAGTGAATAGAATATGAAACTCCATTTGCCGACTAAAACAGAAAGCTCTACCATCGGCAGCTCTGAATCGCGGATAATGTGATAATTAATAAAGAGAGCGCTGTTCAACACAAACATAGCCGTTAGAAGAGCTGTTCCTCCTGCAACCCCGGATATGTAGACTGTTTTTCTTGTTGTCAGCCATGGACGGAGACTTCCGATAACAAGTATGTTCAATATGCTGTTATAGCACACGTACAATACCGCATAAACGAACCATAACCCTTTATGACTGTCATTTATTACAGCGGCAAAAACCGGCTGAGACCTGATAATAATCTTGATTCCAATATAAAGCATCCCTGTTATCATTACAGGGGTTAATATTTCGCTCGCCGCAAGAACACCTTTTATATCAAAGCATATCAGTATCGTACTTAATATGGTTAATATAAGCATTCCGGCATATGACGGTAATCCGGTCAATCTATGGCATAGCGCCGAAGCTCCGGCTATCATCACAACATAAACGCAGAATGTAAATATAAGGGAAACAAACTCAAGTATTTTTCCAAAATGCCGGCCTCCAAGGATATTAAGAAGCTCCCTGCTGCTGTTTACCTTATATAAATAAACAATATCAAGAGATGCGATTGCTGCAATTGAGAATAAAATACCCGCGGCAATAACTCCAGGATAACCTTTTAAATCGAAGCGGGTAAAAAACTTTATTATTTCCTGACCTGACGCAAAAGCAGCACCTATAGTCGATGCTACATATACGCCTGCAATCTTTAAAATGTTCCGCGGCTGTGTTTTCATATAATCCCCGTACTATTTGTTCAATCCTATTGTATGAACACACCGCCACGTTAAGACTAACATTTACAGAGGGGGGCGAATGAACGCGATTCAGCCGTCTAACCCTTCACTTTCCTTAACTATGCTGGAACTATACAACCAAGCGGAAATCAGCGTCGTTACCGGAATTGTTAAAACAAGCCCTATACTCCCAGCAAGCGCCCTTACTATCTCGGAAGCCATAAAGTCTCCGTTTATGACCTGCGCAATTGGAACTTTATATGCCGTGAAAAGGATCATTATATTAAGCGCACCGCCGGTATAAGCCAGCACAAGCGTATTTGTCATCGTTCCCATTACATCCCTGCCAACATTCATGCCCGAGCGTATCAGTTGCCTGAAATTTATATCCGGATTGTTTTCGCGGATTTCGTTGAGAGCCGACGCAATCGACATGCCCACATCCATTACGGCTCCCATTGCTCCAATTATTATTCCGGCGAAAAGCAAGCCCTGAAAATTAAACCTTACTTCCTGAGGTATATTCATAAGCATGATTGTTTCTTCCTGGGCAAGGCCGGTAAGGCGCGCAGCAGAACCAATAATTAACGCAAACGCGCCTGCGGCAATCACGCCCACAACCGTTCCAAGGGCGGCGGCAAGAGTTTTTAATCTCCAACCGCTTATTACCAAGAAACATAAAATGATTATTCCGCTGCACAGCGCGACGGCGGTTATGACTGGAGGAAAACCTTTAAGTATCAGAGGTATAAGGACCTTAATTACAACAAACACGGTAAAAATAAGAGTTATAATGGTTTTAAACCCTTGTCCCTTCCCAAGAACAAGAATCAGAAGGAAGAATAAAATTAACAGAAAATAAATGTATCCTTCGCGTACAAGATCGGTAACATAGGCATCTGTAATCCTTCCTCTTTCATCCGTAAAATACGAAACAAATACTTTATCTCCTTTTTTTAGCCGGTAAGCTTCATAATCGGAAAAATAAGCGTTGGCACTGTGTTCAGCAACAACTGTTTTTCCCCTGTATTCCCCTTCCAAAATTCTTACCTTTACATACTGGTTTTCGATGTAGTATCCTTCGCCAAGAGAAATTTCTTCATCTCCGTAATCTTCAAGTAATTCTATAACCTTGCCGCGGACAGGATAAATCTGTTCATCTCCGGTATCTTCGGCATTGGCTATAAGCCCTGTGAGAAGCAGAATTGCCGCAATAAAGAATATAACATGTTTTTTCATTGGAACCCCCTGCTGATTAAACAGTAATTTCCGAGTTTATATGTTGCCTGATAAAAAACAAACACATACAGTGTTGCTTTTATACCTTATATACTTGCGCTTAGACGACTGTCTAACAATAAACAAACCCTATAAAATTATTGTAAACTAAAAAACCGGAGGTGTAAAACCGTAACCACGATTATTCATCTTTAGTCCCGAAATAGATTACTCCCATTTTATTATCCATTATATTCCATGTCAACATATTATACATTAAAAGCCTGTTTTTTAGTATTAACAGTAGAAAAAATAATTCATACTACAAACAGGCTTTTTAAACAAAAATATGTGAGAAAGATATATGGGCAGCGAGAATACAGCGCCTTAATATTTTTAGATTACCTGCTGCCGTTTACTTTACCGGGTTTGACGCTGCTGCTGTTCACTTTGAACAGATCTAATAATTACTTTTTTATCGTTTCCTTTGTCTGGCTTATTACTGTTGTTATTCCCTTTGTTAGGGTTTACTTTTTTATCGTTTCCTTTACCGGGTTTAACGCTGTTGTCATTTTCTTTGCCAGATTCATTGAAATTATCGTTTCCTTTACTGGATTTATTGTTGTTGT